>NZ_JAQMYN010000039.1:0-8766 GCF_028369225.1 Priestia sp. AB | reverse complement strand
TGAATAGTATAAGAACTACAAGGTTTCAAATTGGCTATTTTAGCTTGAACAAACTATTCAAACTAAAATAGCCAATTTGAAACTCTATAAACTTACATTGTAAATTATTCTTCGGCAGTAGCTACTTCGGCTACTGCTTTCTTTTTTTCTTTTACAACCACATCATGATGCAAAATCTTATCTTTGTTTTTTCCTACATACGATTGTAATGCCTTCGCAATCTTTTCTGCTTCTTCTTCACTTTGAATCTCAAAGTATTTCTCGAAAATCGCGCCGACTTGAATTAGTCGTCGTGTTCTCTCTTTTCTCTCTTTTTCTTTTTTACGCGCTTCAACTTGTTGTTTCTTCGCTTTCATTTTTTCAATTTTCTCTTCTAATTCCTGAAGAATTTCCTCATCTGTTCGCTTCTTCGGCACCCATTCTCATCTCCTTTTTCTATTCTCTAATGTTTAAATTGATTATATCAAAAATTGAGATAAATCGGTATCCTTAGCATAGATTCTCTCACCAGGATATGGTACAATTCCCTTAGATTGAAGAGATAAGGGCGCACTTATACATCGTACCGATATGTGCGGTTCCTTCGGAACGAAAAGACAAAACCAAAGACCCATTCGCCTAGATGGCGAATTTCATAAAACCTGTTTGCCTATCGGCAAAGATGAAACCACCATCTGACACCTTTGGTGGTCATGATGCTGATTTCATCTAAAGAGTTGATTAGCGCACCCTGTGCTCTCATCAACTTATTCCAAAAACACAAATCCATTCTCAAGAAAGGAGGAAAAAATCATGGCAATTTACCATCTATCGATGCAAATCATCAGCCGTTCAAAAGGCCAATCGGCTGTCGCCGCAGCTGCTTATCGCAGTGGCGAAAAACTATATGATGAACGCACACATGAGCAAAAGTTTTATGTACGTAATGTCCAACCGGAAACCATGATTCTGACTCCTCCCAATGCGCCAGGATGGATGAAAGATCGGAACCGTCTATGGAATGAAGTTGAAAAAGTAGAGAAGCGTAAAGACTCACAATTGGCACGCGAATTAAATATTGCTTTGCCCATTGAACTTAATCGTGACCAACAAAAAGAACTGATTCAATCTTTTGCTCAAAACGAGTTTGTTCAAAAGGGAATGATTGCTGATATTGCTATTCATCGCGATGATAAGAATAATCCTCATGCTCACATCATGTTAACCATGAGAAATCTAAGTGAAGATGGATTCGGCAAAAAGAACCGTGACTGGAATGCAGATTTTGCAAATTCAAAAGAAAATAATCGTGGGTACGTCAAAAACAGCGAAGGCTGCTTATCCATTCGTGAACAGTGGGCCAACAAGGCCAACAAGGCCCTAGAACAAGCTCAAAGCAATGAACGTATTACTCATCTTTCTCATGAAAAGCGCGGACTAGAAATCTTACCAATGGTTCACTTAGGCCATGTCGCACATGACATGGAGAAGAAAGGGAAGAAAACAGATCGTGGCCAGATTAATAGAGACCGCCAAGACTACAATAAGGCCGTGGTTGATTTACAAGCTTATCGTCGTCAAAAAGAAGACCACTTAAAGAAAATGAAGGAAAAAGAGAAGCAATTCAGCTTTTCTACAGATATAGAGAAAACCTATATTCAAAAAGCTGCGTCCCTCATAGGTCAAAAGGTTATTACCTTAGAAGATATTACAGCACGCCACGAAGAACTACGCAAAATAGGTGATCGTCATGATCCTATCGAACGACACTTTCATGTACAACAACAACAATTCTTAAATGTCAGCAATTATTATGATCGTGTGAGCGATTTAGAGCGTGAAATTGGGCAGAACGAAGAAAAAGTAGAGGAACTTAAGAAGTCCCTTAATCCATTTAAACTTAAAGAGAATAACATGATGAAACGACGTCACCTTGATAAAATTTCTGATTTAGAAAGTAACAAAGAAAGCTATGAAAGCAGCATTGAGAAACATAAAGAATCTCTTCGTTTTTCAAACAAAGAGGATTTTTATCAGCGTTACCAAGAATTCTCTCAAAAGAAAGAAAATCGACTCAATCAAATTACCTATGAGAAAAAACAGATTCAAGTCGAAACTAGGGTACTATTACAAGCTGAAGAAGCTATTAAACAAGCCAAAATCCGTGAGATAAGCTCTCATTATCCCGATCTCAAAACAGCTGGCAAGTATCTCACATATAGCAATGCATTAAAGCTGAAGCAGTATCACGATACTGCTCAACAAAATCAATTTAGGCTATCTAATATCAAACAAAGTCTAGATGCTAACCAAAAGAAACTAGACGAGTTCAAAAAACATCAGAAAATGGTTCATATAGAGAAAGAACATGTCTCAACTATGAGTAAAGAAGTAAAAAAACTCAGAAACGTGGAGAAAAAGCTTGATGAATTAGACAGAAACCCAGGAGAAAAAGCCAAACGACTTGTCTCAAAAAAAGCTCGTCAAGATTATGAGGAATTGCAAAGTGAAGCTAAATATGGACGTGAAAACCTAAAAGAACTCGGCTATAAAGGACAACAGGATTTACAACAACAACAAAGCCGTATGAACACAATGGAGAAAACTGTCGTTCCATGGTTAGAAAAAGAAATAAAAACATATGAAAGCAACATAAACGCTTTAGATACGGTTTTTAAGGCTATCCAACAGGCTACTCGTAGCCAAGAACAGGCTCAACAAAGACATCAATTAGGAAGAATGAGAAGCACAACTATAAATAGAGCAAAGAATAAAGGTCCAGATCTTAACCGTTAAAGATAAAAAATTGCCTTAAGGCAATTAGAAACAACTTAAAGTTGCTATTTACTTAGAAGTAAAGATTAAAATATTGAGCAAACTACCCAAGATAGATGTCATAAAGGATTGACTCATATAACTAACTTCTGAAACAGAAAAAACCTACCTCTTTTAAATAGAAAGAGGTAGGTTTTTTCTGTTTTTAAGCTGTATATGATATAAAAGGTTAGGTAACATAAGGTGCTTTATCATCCCCATAAAGCAGACTCAGAAAAATGAAATAGTTAGTGCTTTCGTATAAAATTTATCTTCTCTACTTATCTTATTTGTTTTGAGGTTCTAGGTTTTTCTGACCATTCCCAGCCATCTGAATAACTTTACGTGTACCTGAATCGTAAACATATGTATAAGTACTATCAGGATCATCATTAAAAACAACATCAATTTCTACAGATCTTAAACCTCTTTGTTTACTGTTTTTTGTTATTTCCATTTGCTTTATATCACTATCTTTATAATTTTTATCATTAATAAGATAACTATGAACATCTTTTTTCAGTTGTTGACCATATTTTTGTTCCTCTTTTTTATTTTCTTTATAGGATGTATAACTATTAAATGAAAAGATTCCTACCCCTATAAGTAAAATAATAACTATAAAAAAGATAATTTTTTTTAACATTTATTTCTCCTCACTTTCTATATTACAAAAATAAAAATCTATCTTTTTATATCGTGAAATAAATATTAACAACTATTATTAATATTTATATACTTTCTTATAAAAATAACTATAATTATTTTTATACTTGTCTGACAATGTAACAATATTATAGTCTTTCAATTTATGAACATATGTGTATAATTACCTATTGAGTGGGAAATATACATAGGAGGAACATTTTTGAAAAACGTTATAAAGAGTATACTGTCATTATCAATTATTTTATTAATAGGTGCTATGTTTACAAGTAATAGTTCTTTTGCTGCATCTAATACTTATCCAGGTAAAAGTCTAACGCCAAAAGCTGGCGATATTATCATTACTAGTAAGAGAACTACTAGTCATTACACAGGCCACGCGATGATCGTAACTGATAAATTAAAAGTTGCAGAGATTGCTGGTCCAAATAAACATCCACGTGAGTTAACATTTGCAGAATATAAAAAAGCTTATCCAACAGTAAAATCTGTTGTCCGTATACAAAATACTAAAATTGCTACCAAAGCTGGAGCTGCAGCACGTCAATATGTAGCTGACTATAAAACTGCTACATACAGTGTAACTAGTCATACTGATCTTCGTTATAAAAAAGTAACTTACTGTTCAAAAATGGTTTGGCAAGCTTACTGGGCAGCAGGTGTAGATTTAAGACAACACGTTGATAACAGAACAGGTGCTGTAACACACGATTTCTACTCACCAATATTACCATATGACTTACAATATCCTTCTCATATTGGTTATATAAGATATTAATTTAGAGATTAAAATAATATTTCTCAACTCATAAAAGTTGTGAAAGTCCTTTTCGTGTGTAATTTTACACAATATAGTGACTTTTCACAACTTTTTTTCGAAAAAATTTACCTTATTTTTGATATATCCGGTTTTATAATATGTAACTAAAAGAAAACACTAATATAGGCTAGTTATTTTTTTAGACTCTATATCGTATAAAATCGTAGTTAACATAAAACACATTATCGGTACAAAAAAAGATTTTTAAAAGTTTCGTATTGTCCATATCTTCAAGGGGAAACTAGTTGAAACAGGTACTGAGAGGAGGGTAACGGGTGAAACGGTTAATGGTCGCTACAATTCTTTTCCTATGGTTAGCAGGCGGAATGGCCAATTATACAGAAGCTTCTCCCCAACCGTCCATTAAGCAGAAGCATACGGATTTCTATGATGCCTTTTTGATGCTGCTGAATCCCTATGCGGAGAAAACGATTCGAACGAAATACCCTGATCGTAGTTACAGTTTGTGGAATGCAGATATTTTGAGTGTGAAGCGTGTATCTGATGGGTTTTCAAACTATGATTTCGTGGTGAAGGTAAAATACGACACATTTACAGGTCCGCATAATCCACCTGAAGGCCCTGTGATCATCACATTTTCGGTAAAAAATGAGGTCAAGGTTCTAAAAGTTGAAGGATAACAGTTGAAAAAGGCTTTAGAGAAGTTGTTCTTCAATCTTTATATTCATATGCACAGGATATACAAATTCATTTTACATAATCCAGATTCTAGGAATCAAAAAGCCCTTGGTATACTACCAAGGGCTTTTTATATAACTTACTTTTATTTTTTTAAGTTGGGTTCTGATCCATCATATAGTTCTTCGATGCTAGTAACATTCTCTTTGCTAAAAGACACCCTCCAAATAAATGCTATACGATCGATATCTACTTTCCCATTTTCAAAATAGGCAATCATAATACGTGTATTTTCTTTGTCAGCAGCAGGCAAACCTTGAAAACGCACAATTCTTGTTTTTTCAGTTACTTCTGGAATCGTAACACCTTTTGCGACATAACGCTCAGCACCTTTAGCACCTTTCGTCATGTAACTTTTATAAAAGTTAGATAAAGCAGGATTTGTGTCAGAATAAGCATACGTGTGATGAGCTATTGGTAGAAGCAGCCCCATAATCAAAGCAATACATACTAATTGTTTCATTTTGTCCTCCATACTGGGATATAAGATTATGGGTATAGGGTTGCTAATTATAAGATATTTATTCAATAAGTCTTATTGTTTCTTAATGTATGTCGTATACAAAGTTAGTTAACATAATTCCTCTTTCCGGAACACAACTCAAAAAAGAACCCTTGTCGCAGAACGGTTCCGCCGAGGGTTCTTTTTCCGGAGTATGCAGCTTTTTATACATCCTTGATAGACCAACGTTTTTTCAGTAAGCGATTAGTAAAAGAATGAATAAAAAGTGCACCTTTTATTCATATGCTTCAACCCCTAAATAATTGATTTTTTATATGGATATGTTATAGTGACAATCCGGCTATTTTCCAATTAACCTTTTATCTAAAACTGTAAACGTAAATGAAAGGCTGCCTTATTTTTCTTGAGGTAGCCTTTTATTTTGTTAATGAGATTAATCATCTTTATTTTTAGCCTTTAGGCATATGTTTTTTCTAAACAAAGAAGGTATAAAAATATTAATAAACTGTGGTAGATGCACTTTCCATTATGTACAAGCTTCATACACTGTAATAAGACAAATATAGAAAGAAGTGTATGAGATATTATGTTAGGTAATTCTAAAACATTAAAAACTTATGTTTTAACAACCAGCTTTGACAAATATGAAGAACAATTGAATGATTTTCTTCAAAATAATAATTTTGAGATTGTAGATATTAAAATTTGTAATGCTGGGCTTAATGTTTCAATTTTAATTATTTATAGAGATCTACTACAGCATCCCCTTAAGCACCACCCCTTTAGATTAAAGAAAGGTCTTTAAAATTCGGGTTATGATGTATTTGTAAGTTATTGTTTTTTACTTCGGATACATATGATCCCTAACTAAAAGCTACTTTGATTGTCCAATGTCAGGGTAGCTTTTTATTTTGTTAATAAGATAATTACCTTTAAGGTGTTTTCTCACGAAAAATATAAAAAGACTGCATCATAAGATACAGTCTTGAATAAAAAACTTCTCTATACTCAAATTATCTAAAAATTTCATTGTTAAACTTGGTAGAGTTTGCTATGATTAAATCAATTACATGATCGGAAAATCAAAAAAGGCAAAGCGTGTTGTCGAAGGGGTCGGATCCTTCTTCAACCGTCCACCGTGCAGAACCCACGGTAAACACCTGCTTCACCTTTTCTTTAGTGTAATTCTATGTTCATTTTACGATAGAATTACATGAAAAACAAGGGGAAGTTCTATACTCTTTTATCATTTTAAAAGACGTGTTTACCTGTAAAACGGTATCACGTCTTTTTTCGTTTTCCATAAAAGGGAGCGAATGAAAATGGCAAAAGAAAAAATTGAGATTATCGCAAGTGTAGAAACATATAAAAATTTATCAAGCTTCGAGTCTATTGATACCTTAAACGAAACTGTACGGTCCTATATAGAACGTTTTAAGGATCAGTTGAATAAAACCCATGTTGCTGTATTAAAAGTCTTACATGGCTATTCAGTGAAGCACCTAGGAGTTTCTTTCTTAACGAAAAGAAATATTGGTAAACTGGTTGGTAAAAGTCGTGCTACTATTATTCGTGTGTGTAACCATTTAGAGGATCTCGGCATTATTAAACAATTAGAAATGAAACGCAGTAGTGACATGAAACAAACAAGTAATGCCGTTATTATTCAACCAATTCAAACGGAAGAATCTGTAAAAGAAATTAATCAAATTGAAGAAAATGCAACACAAGGAAACTCAAAAATGCAACACCAAAAAAACAAAACCTTTTTAAAACAAATATATAATATTAAACATCTAAATATGAGCAAAGAACCATCTAAACGTAAAGCTTATATAAAAATGGTTCCTAAAAGACTGCAACAATATCAAGCTTTCTTTGGTAATCAAATTAAGTCTCTATACGGACGTATTTGGCTTGCAATGAAGAACTTTGGTGTATCAGTTGATAAATCTATTATGCAAGAAATCGCTCATATTGCTTTTGATAAACTTGTAGATTACATAAAACAGGGACGTAACCTTTCTACTGAAGAATTGCACAAATTAGCCTACACTATTGCTTATAACCAACTTTCAGAACGTGATGACACAAAAGCAATGGCCAGCTTTGTAGATAGTTTTATTGAGCGAACTAAACACCTTAAAAACCACCCTCTACATTCGAGGGTATAAGGTATGGCCTCTTAAACAAAGAGTCCCCTTATAACAGTAATCTAAGACTAGACTTCTTGAAAATTGATATAATCTCAAAGTAAGATGGCCGTCGTTCATCACGGCAAATTTTAAATATATTCGTTTGCAAGCTCTTTAATTGAAGGGCTAATATAATGTCATGACGAATGAAGTAGAGAGGGGGCATGACGTTATGTCTGAAACGAATAACTTTGTTTATAAAACTGGTGAAGTTTTAAAGAGGTTAGATCTCAAGGATTCTGTCTTCAAAAAGTACATTTTTAGTCTTGAAAAAGAAGGGTATTCTTTTCAAAGAAACAATTTAGGTCATCGCCTTTTTACAGAGGACGACATAAAAGCTTTGGAGATGTTTTTAGAGCTAATCAGTTATGACGGTATGACTATTGAGTCTGTAGCAAGGAAGATAGGCATGGCCAACAAGAAGCGACTAGAGCCAATGGGTCATGATGTCATGCCTGAAAACGGCATTGATGGTCATGACATCATACCTGAAAGGGATTCTAGTGGTCATGACGCTATGACGCTAATGAATGCACTTTTAAAAGAGCAAGAGCAGCGTTTTGTAAGACTTCTTCAGGAGCAAGAACAAACATTTAAAAATGAGATACAGACTATTAAAGATAATCAAACTCAAGAAGTTTATGAGTTAAAAAAAACGTTGCTTGAAAGAATGGATGACGATGCAGGAACTGAAAAAAGAGACGAAATCCTTATTCAAGTTATGCGGGACATCAGGGAAACCAAAAAAATGTTGGCTGCTTCCCAGGATGAAAGTAAAAAGAAATGGTGGGAGTTTTGGAGATAACATACAAGATTAGTTTATATAAATGTCAGCTACAACAAAAAATGGGGTGATGGGAAATGAGAATTAAATTTGAAGAGCCAGTTACACCTGAACTTATTGCCAGTACATTACAAGGTTTGATAGAAGAGTATGGGGTAAGTCTTTCAAAAGCAAATTTATATATCAATTTCCGTAATGCTGATGGAGAGCTAGTGACGTTAGTCGATAGTAATGGGGATGAGATTGAGGGAGTTGTAATCAAAAAACCGAAAACTCAAAAGCCAAAAAAGAAAAAAACGACAGACAATCTAGTTGAATTTCCAAATAAAGAACGAGAAATTGACAT
>NZ_JAQMYN010000038.1:0-10758 GCF_028369225.1 Priestia sp. AB | reverse complement strand
TATCAAATTATTACTACAAGATAGCCAAGATTTTCATTTATCAATATCACACAAATTTTTGAAACATAAGAAAAAGCCAAGGCTTTCTCAAAAAAGCGCTTGGCTACTTATTTATCTCTTCATTTACTTGCTCTTAAATAATCTCACTTAGTGAGATTATTTAAGAGCAAGTAAATGAAGAATAAAATTAATACAAA
Organism: Priestia sp. AB; assembly: GCF_028369225.1. Taxonomy (NCBI): domain Bacteria; kingdom Bacillati; phylum Bacillota; class Bacilli; order Caryophanales; family Bacillaceae; genus Priestia; species Priestia sp. AB. The sequence goes on along the minus strand of NZ_JAQMYN010000038.1, from coordinate 10,561 downwards.
CTCCTCTGCAAGTTATTGCTAATAAAATTATCAGAACATTACTCCAATTGAAGGAGAGGTAAATTTCTTATGGCGGAACACAAATTTAAAATGGATGATGCTCCTCTTAACAAATTTCATTTAAAGATTACTGCACTTACTTTTGGCTCTAATTTTACCGATGGTTATGCTCTTGGTATTATTGGTATAGCTCTTGCTCTAATTGGACCAGAAATGAAACTTAATTCCATGTGGGAAGGGTTAATAGGCAGCTCAGCTTTAATTGGCCTCTTTTTAGGAAGTTTAGTGCTTGGAGGGTTATCCGATCGTGTAGGTAGACAAAAAATATATTTATTTAATTTTCTAGTTGTTTCCATTGCTTCTGTTTTGCAGCTTTTTGTAAACGGTCCAGTAGAGCTATTTATTTTACGTCTAATAATAGGATTTGCTCTAGGAGGCGATTATGCCGTAGGTTCAACTTTACTTGCAGAATTCGCGCCTAGAAAGTACCGGGGTATCTTACTAGCTTCTTTAAATGTACTCTGGACAGTTGGGTATGTTACAGCTACCATAGTCGGCCACTATTTAGGTTCAAATGATACTGAATCATGGCGATGGATGCTTGCTACATCAGCAATTCCTGCAGTTATCGTACTGCTATTAAGAATTGGTACACCTGAATCACCAAGATGGCTTATCAGCATGGGACGTAATGAAGAGGCACGCCAGATTGTTAAAAAATACATTGGGATGAATGCAGAAATTGATGAAAAGATAACAGAGCATCAGCCAAACCAAGGATACCTATCACTTTTTAACAAACAAATTTGGAGGCGCACTACTTTTGGAGGAATATTTTATGTTTGCATTGTTATTCCTTATTTCGCTATTTATACCTTTCTACCTTCAATATTAAAAAGTATGGGATTATCTGAAAATTTCACAGTAGACCTTTGGCTAAATATATTTCTAATTGTTGGATCGTTGGTTGGACTTTGGCTTATGGAAAAACTTTCTCGGAGAAGCTTTACCATTGGAACGTTTGCATTGATGACCATAAGTTTATTTATGCTGAGTATTTTACAGAGGCCTGATATTTTACTTATCACTTTGTTTTTAATGTTTACTTTCATTATATCAGCAGCTTCGAATCTAACATTGACATATCCTGCTGAACTATTTCCAACTGAAATACGCGGGTCGGGAGTAGGTTTTTTGACAGCTTTCAGCCGGATCGGATCTGCTGTTGGAACGTTTCTACTGCCTTTGAGCTTAAATAATATGGGATTAGGTGCAACAATGATTGGAATGTCCGCGATTTTATTATTAGGTACTATTGTTTCAATTATGTGGGCGCCTGAAACAAAATCTCTTTCTCTAAGTGAAGCAAGTAACCCTTTAGAAGATAACCCTTTATATGTAGAAGATGAGACAACCCTAAACTCTATGAATCGTAAAGCTTAAACAAAATAAGGTCAGCTTTTGCTCTCTTATATAAACATTAGATTCTAAAAAGTTAGCACTGTAGAGAGGGAAAGCTGACTACAGAAATTTACTAATAAAAATTAATTTTAGATTAAATACCATCACATTGAGGAGGAGTAACCTTGATTGAAGTAAGAGAAACGAAAGTAGTAATTGAAGACAACCTTACCATTAAGGATCTGGTAGCAGTAGCTAGGCATCATGCTTCTCTAGAACTCTCTGAGAAAAGGAAGAAGTGTATTATTCAAGCAAGGAAATTAGTGGAGAGATTTGTAGAAGAGAATCAAGTTATCTATGGAATTACGACAGGTGTAGGAGAAAATTCAAAAGTTAGAATTTCAACAACCGAGTCTAAAGAAATGCAAAAAAAATTAATCATGAGCCATGCTTGTGGGGTAGGCGAGCCTTTAAAAACAGAACAGGTCAGGGCTATTATGGTTATGATGATTCAAAACTTTTCACAAGGTCATTCAGGCATAAGACTAGAAACAGTGGAAGCTTTAATTAAATTATTAAATAAAGGAGTTACACCCATTGTTCCTAAAGAAGGATCTTTAGGCTATTTAAATCATCAGGCTCATATTAGTTTAGTTCTTCTTGGAATGGGTGAAGCGACATACAAAGGGATAGTCATGAGTGGAAAAGAAGCCCTTGAGTCCATAGGTATTTCTGAACTTGAATTGCATGAAAAGGAAGGACTTTCTCTTATTAATGGAACGGTTGATATGACAGGAATTGGAGCCTTAGCAATTTACGATGCTATGAATTTGCTCAAATCCGCCGACATTATATCTATGATGAGTTTTGAAGCTTTGCGTGGAACCTACTATGCTTTCGATCCAAGAATTAGCCAAGTGAAGCTTCATCCGGGACAACAAAAAACAACTTCAAATATACATAAAATTATTAATGGGAGTAAAATTGCTGAGACATTTAAGGAGTATAGAACTCAAGATGCTTTAAGTATTCGATCAATTCCTCAAGTGCATGGAGCTTGTAAAGATGCTATGAATTATGCAAAGGAAGTGGTGGAGAGGGAAATGAATTCAGCAACTGATAATCCTCTGATTTTTCATGAAGGAGAAAAAGGGGTTGCTATATCTTCTTCTAATTGTCATGGCGAAGCAGTAGCTCTAGCTATGGACTTTTTAACAATTGCTATCTCAGAGTTAGCAAATATTTCTGAAAGAAGAGTTTTTCGACTTTTATCCCCTCAGCTTAGTGAATTGCCTCCTTTCTTAGTTGAGAAGAGTGGAGTAAATTCAGGGTATATGATTTCACAATATGTGGCGGCAGCATTAGTCTCTGATAATAAGGTATATTCCCATCCATCTTCAGTCGATTCGATCCCTACAACAGCAGGACAGGAAGACCATGTAAGTATGGGAACATCTGCTGCTTTGAAAGCGTTGAAGGTTATTTCGAATGCAGAGAAAGTCCTTGGAATTGAGTTGATGTGCAGTGCTCAAGGTTTAGATTTTCTAAAGCCTTTAGAATCAGGAATAGGTACAGAAGCTGCATATCAATTACTTCGACAACACGTTTCGTCACTAGAAGATGACCGAGTCATATCAGAAGATATAAACCAATCGGAAAATTTAGTCCATACAGGAGCACTGGTTAAACAGGTAGAGATACAAATAGGAGAGTTGCAAGTCTAAAAAAGAATTGATATGAACTATTTCTCTACTTAATATAATATCTCTTAACTGAATCTATGTAATGAAGAATCCTTGGGGCGGCGAATTTCCACCAAGGATTCTTTTTCCATGTATATGCTAGTTCCTATAAAAAGTAGGATATTGTATTCTTCTTTATCTATATACTCCATAAAAAACCCCTTTGTAAGGCTTCTTATATCTAGATAAAACAATCTTCCTAGAATTAAGATAATAATTCATAAAAACTAAGTTACTCTTCATAGTAGTATCCATGACAACTTTCATTAAATTAATACTTGTCTTAATCAATTATTAAATTTCCCCTCTATATATTTTTAAATTACAAAAAGTAAAAATATATTTATATATATGCTGTAACCTACCTGAAATAGTATCTTTATAAAAAGAAACACTACTGCCTCTTTCTTGTTATAAAGATATGGTACGATTCATTAGGTCGGTATGATATATTTCATCATGCATTTCAGCTCGTAAAAAGATTCTTCTTTCCTTGTCAGGAGGAGGGAGAAATCTTTTTACATTTATCAAATTTACCCATTATCTATCCATACCGATCTACATGCAAACATAACGTAGAGGTTTATTTTCATACATGTTAGAATCTATCTTTTGTTTGCGCATATTTTTATATGTGTCTTTTTCTTTCTCCTATCTGATTTCTTATTCGATTTGCTCAAAATTAGATAGGAGCTTTTTTTGTAGGCTGAATTTTTAGCACTCTAGGTTAAGTTGATTCTAATTCCACCAGAAGAGGACTGTGTTATCGGTTTTGCTTCCCTCTGTTGTTTAGTAGAACTCTTATATTTCTCCATAAGTTCATGAATACTTGCTACTTGAATAATCCGTATATGCTCTGAAGACACTGCATACCGAACAGGCGTAATCAGAATAACCGAAGGGAAGATAGGTGATCGACCTTCTGGTTGCCAGTGCAACGCTTTCCACTCATCCGAAAAGAAAAACTCCTCGTAAAGATGGATTTTCTCCTGCATTTTCTGTTCTGAATACTGATTTCGTTGAATTTCAATCCAAAAAGGAGATCCTTTGAAAATGCAAAACAGATCGGGTTCAATTCCTCCTTTTTTTCCAGTGGGCTTATCTTCCACAATGACATTCTTAGGCAGACTGTACGAACACATTTGCTTATAGACATCCAAAATAGAAAGAAAATGTAATATTTTTTGAGAGTTCTTCTTGATCTTTGCATCTACAGGTAAATAGACCGTCGGAGAATACTGCTGTGTGCGTTCAATTAGTCCTAATCGATATAAACGTACCATCACACTATTACATGCATTTACGGGCGATTTAAGTTGTTTAAAGAATAGTTCAACTAATGAGTCTCGATCCACGGCTCTAAATTGATTAATAAACGCTATGATGTCTTTATCACGTTGAGATAAACGGAAACTCATCGCTGCTCCTCCGTCCCTAATAACCCAAAGATGGACTGTGATACCACTTCTAGTTCTGGTTCAGGATCTTTCACGAGCGTTTTATAAGGTGAAAGTATCCCCTTACAAGCTCCTTCATCTAAGAAATAGGCTTGAAACTCTTTCACTTCATCAATTTTAATTTTCATGCGGCCCCTGGCTGCAGCATCGATTTCTTCTGCGCCGATTACTCCGGCTACTTTCGCATTTATCGCATCGGCCTGCCTTCCAGAGATCCGAACCCGTAAATTTGCTTTGAGTGCTGAATTCAACAAATCGGCATCGGGACGCTGCATGGCAATAATCGTATGAACACCTAACGCACGACCTTGACTGGCAAACTGTTGAATCATCTCTACGAGATCCGTTTCTCTTTTCACTATGGACATTTCATCAATTACCACAACGATACGAGGCAGCTTAAAAGGTAGCCTGCTGATATGAGTGACCCCATGCTCTAACAATAAATCGCCTCTTCGATACATTTCAGCTCGTAATAAAGCAAAAGGTTTTCTCATTTCCTTTGCCTCAAAACAAAGAGCATCTACATGCTCAATCCCATGAAACAGTCCTAAATCAGCTCGTTTGAGATCCACTAAGACCAAACGTAAATCGTCAGGCGATGTATATTTCACCCATGTGGTGAGGATCACACGCATGAGACTGCTTTTTCCGGCTCCAATTTCGCCAGATATCAATAAGGTTTCTAAATCGGCAAAATCCCATGAAACGGGGTTTCCATAGATATCTTGACCAATGCATATGGGAAGCTCCATTTTCTCAATATGAGGATGAATGACTTCATACCTATAATTGAGCATCTTAGGTAAGCTTTTGTGATGAACGGTAATACTAAAGTTCTTCAGGCTGCCATTTATTTCGATATTGCTGCCTAATACTTGTCGTAAGGCCCATCTTTTTTTCGTTAAAAGTTCAGGATTAATGCCATTCAGTAAGGAAAACGCATATCGAGTGTAGGTGTGCTGATGATCGATCTGGTGGATCTTCGGAAATTGATAGGAGGTACGATCCCCACGCTTTATGACTCGATAAATCTCTGCCGTACGAAACGCTTTAATAAGCTTTCCACGCAATTTTAGTTTCTCAAACATTTAGAACCCTCCTTAAAATATAAACGTCGCAAAGAAGTAAAATAAGGCCCCATAAAAGGTGACAGGCAAGATAAAGCGCATTATCTTTGAAAACTGATCGACTAGATCAATCACACCCCACCGTTCTAATATTCGTTCGATGATAGCAATTCCTAAGACAATACCTCCTATGGTTAGAATGGTAGGATCAAGCATGGCAACTGGACTAAAAGGAACAAACGAATAAGCGTTAAAAGGACGAGGATTTATGGAGGAGGTTAAAGAAGGTTTCTGAAAGAAGTTTCGAAAGTTAAACCATTTTGTTTTTCTCATGTTGATACCTACTTTCATTCTTTTTATTTTTTCGCTTTTCATGTCTCAGTTATTTCAGCTCAACCCATCCGGTCGCCCCCTTCGCCTCTTCGGCTCAGCTCCCTTACAGGTTCCACAAACGGCTTCACGAGGCGTATACAGCTTGTATTAACGCGGTAGCGATATTGAACTAGATACTAATTAGATAATGAGGTTAAGATTCTTTAGATACTATGTAGCTACTGCAGTAAGTTTGCATGTCCAGTCGAAAAATAAAAAAGAACCCTTACTGCAGTAGGGGATTAGTAGGTAGTTATGTAAGATGTACTTGATTTTTATATGCTAGGGGTTATCCTAATCAATTACCTTTTCATGAAACGGACAAGGATTACAAAGGCATTAGGAGGACCAAAGGTATGTTTTTTCCGTCAGCTAGGCAGACAGACCCTTATATTTAGTGTAAGATATCCATATAAATTAAATTTTGTATATATAGAAAGGGTTCACCATGAAGGCATTTACGAAAACAACGTGCATCTCCATGACAATTGCCACTATAATGACGGCTTGTGGTACAGATAATACTGTTAATTCTGCTAAAAAAGCTGAAAAAGTACAAATAATTAATGCAATAGATGGAGAACAAAATAGGAGTGAAAAAATTCTTAAGCAGGAAAGGCATAAAGCAAAGAGACTGCTAGAAGAAGGGATTCTAATTTACGGTCAGGGCATTAAAGGTAACTATAGTATTAGATCTATACAAGAGGCCACATATAAAGAAAGTAATAAAAATTTCGGTATAGTTACAGCTGAAATTAAAGTTAAAAATATACGCAAAGATAAGAAGCCTTATAATCTTTCAGAATTTAAGTACTTTGTGAGGGATTCAAAAACGGGTGATACTTTTAAGGGTGAAGCAATTCCGTCTAGACTTGAAGAGTTTGAAAACCTTCCTTCTAATGCAACTATAAAGTATGATATCGTATTTAAAGTTAAGAAGAAGGACAACTTAAACGATAATTATCTATATATTGATAGTGATATTGAACCTTCTTCAAGAATAAGTTGGCACCTCAATAACCTAACTAAGAGATAACAATTAATTAAAGGAGCCAATGAGGCTCCTTTTTCACTTTAATCTTAGCGTTTAAAACCAAAGTGAAATGGGAAAATATGAATGTTATGACCAAATCATAGTATATTTCTTTTTCTTATTTTCAGGATGTTTAACATTTATTAAATAAATTAAGTATCGGAATGTTTATTCTGTGTGAACCAATATATTGTTATTTAAATTTAATTAGTCCTCTAAACTATAAAACTAATATTAAGGTATAAAATAACAGATTATGGTGATACAAAAATATGTTGAAATATGAAAAATATTAAGTTAATGTTACAAATGGAGTGCAAAAAGAAACATAAACAAAAAAAGAAAAATACAGGCTAATTAACTATATGGGTTCCATTAATAACTAGCATGAATTTTTTAATGGGGTGAAAGTTTTGACGAAGAAATCTCTTATCATTATTCCTGCTTTTAATGAAGAAGCTAGTATTACAGATACAGTAAAGAGTGTAGAGGCATTAAAAGAATTTGATTACATTGTAATTAATGACGGGTCTAAAGATAAAACACTTGAAATACTAGAGAAAAACCACTTTAATTATTTAGATTTACCAGTTAACTTAGGGATTGGCGGAGCAATGCAAACAGGATATAAGTATGCTCTACGAAATAACTACGATTATGCTGTTCAATTAGATGCAGATGGCCAACATAATCCAAAAGATCTGAAAAAACTTATCGATGAGATTGAAACAAAAGATTATGATATGGTAATTGGCTCAAGATTTGTTGAAAAAACAGCATATAAAGGGAGTTTTATCAGGAGATTAGGCATTTTTTATTTTTATAAACTAATTCATCTTTTAACAGGAAATAAAGTTACAGATCCTACTTCAGGTTATCGAATTGTAAACAACAAAATAATTAAAGAATTCTCTGAGTATTATCCGCAAGATTATCCTGAAGTGGAGGTAGTTGTAGACTTAGCTAAAAAAGGATATAAAATTAATGAAATACGAGTAGATATGAATGCTCGACAGGGCGGAGTTTCATCAATAACTCCGATTAAGTCTATTTATTATATGATTAAAGTTACGTATTTTTCGCTAGTGAGAAAGGTATTTTAGGTGGTTTTATGACAGCTGTACAAATTGTTTCGATATGCATTGCTTTAATATTTTTTATTCAGGTACTAATTTATACAAGTAAACACAAGCTAAAGGATCAAGTGGCTTTTTTTTGGATGATGGTTTCTTTATCAGGAATCATTATTGCTATATTATTACCTATTTTTAATAAAATAACTCATAAAATAGGGATCGCGTATACACCTTCGTTACTATTTTTATTAGCTTTTATCGTTGTTTTAAATATTTTGATTTACCAAAACATCATTTTATCAAAACAACAAGATAAATTAAAAGATTTAACTCAACAAATAGCATTTCTAAAGCATAATTTGCAAACAAAAGAAAAGGATCGTCGTTAAAATGAATCTTGTAAATTTTTTATTAATATTAGCTAATACTCTAATGTTAGTTTCGGGTCAATTTTTATGGAAATTTGGCCTTCAATCTAAATCTAATGTTTTTGAGTCTTTCTATTCTGTTATCAAATTATTCTTATCTCCCTACGTTCTTTCAGGCCTTTTTCTTTATGGTCTAGCAACTGTTCTTTGGCTCTTCATTCTCACACGAGTGCCTCTAAGTGTTGCTTATCCTATCCAAAGTATTGCCTATATTTTGGCTGCTGTGGGAGCATATTTTGTATTTGGAGAATCGATTACTGTTTATAAAATTATTGGATGTACATTTATTATGATAGGAGTAGCATTTATAGGCTTTACTTCTACTCAGTGAGGCCTAATATGCAAGTGTGTAATTTATGAAGTTAAATAAATATTTAATAGCTATCCTTTTATTAGGATTTTGTTTAAGAATATTAACATTTTTTATATATGGTTATGATTTAAATTTACAAAGTGATGATGCGAACTATCGTGTTAGCGCTGAAGTTCTCTTAAAAACAGGCATGTTAACATACGTAGAACACACAATTCCAACTGTCCATATTATGCCTGGGCAAGTTTGGTTGTTGTCGTTACCTATTTTATTATTTGGACCTGGAAATGCTAGCTTAATCGCTACAAAAATTATGTTTGTTCTCCTGGGTACATTAAGTATATATCTTCTGTATAAAATTGGAGTTAAATTATTTAATAAAAAAGCAGGTTTAATAGCTGCCTTTTTATTAGCAATTTACTTGCCCCAAGTACTTATGGATAATATCACGTTAACAGAGGGCCCATTTTTACCTGCTTTTCTAGCCCTTATTTATTTTAGTCTCAAATTAGTAGAGAAGAAAAATATGAGTACATTCTTAATAATGTTACTGTTCTACTTTATTGCTTTGTTTTTGCGCGTTCAAATTGCTTTATATCCTTTATTTTTGTTCATTTATTTATTAATTAAAAAGTATCCTTTTAAGCTTATGATGAAACAGTTCTCTGTAAGTGTAGTTCTACTATTGATTGTTATGGGACCATGGTGGATTCGTAACTATGCAGCTTATAATCAGTTTATTCCTTTAACAGGAGGGAGTGGAAATCCTCTTTTACTGGGAAGCTTTTATGGGCAAGGAATTACTCCCGGAAACTATTCAGAAATTGTTGAACAAATTAACAAGGAACACCCCAACGCAAACAAGTACGAAATCATGGAAGCTCAAAAAGAAGTAGCTAAAGAGAGAATTAGCTATTGGTGGAAACATAATCCAAAGTATTTTATAAAGAGTTATCTTTATATAAAGCCTCAACTCTTATGGCATAAAGAATATTTCCCAAAGGAAATCTTTTTACCATTTGATGTTGTTAATAAAATTGGTAATTACTTGAAAATAATTGGATTCGCATCATTAATAGCAGTTCTATTGCTATTAAAGAAACAAAGAAAAGAGCTTATTTTCTTAGCCTTACTTTTGTTTTTCCAAACTTTCTTTAATAGTAGTATCTTATCTTTCAACAGGTATGCTTTACCTATGATGCCAATTCTTTTTATTATTATTGGATGTTTAGGAGCCTTTGTTATTAATAAACTTAATACCCCTGTAAAAGAAGACACAATTGAATAAAGGGATGTTACATTTATATATTTCTGTACTTTGTTAATATCCTCTAGTATAACCAATACCTAAAAATAAGCTGCGGATTTCCGTAGCTTATTTTTACATACATTGATGAATATATATCTATACCATTAATACTAAGAGATAAGAATAATAGAATAATCGACAAAAATAGTTCTAAGGAATTTCTAAAAGGTAAAAAAATACTATTTTTTTACATATTTATATGATAAAATAATTAGTGCTTTGCATACAAGATATAGCTCGGAGGAATTAATTTGAAAAAAGTTTTAACATTAGCACTGGTTTTATCTGTATCTTTTGGACTGTTAACCTTTCTTGGTACAGACAATGCGCAAGCTGCTGGAAAAGAGTATGTACGATTAG
>NZ_JAQMYN010000037.1:0-11050 GCF_028369225.1 Priestia sp. AB | reverse complement strand
ATTATTTCATGGAATTGATCACGTTGATACGCTTTGTTTTGAAGCGAAAGATATGAGAAAACCTTTTTCCTTACTTCGGGCTGAAATGTATCGGCGAGGCGACTTACTTTTGGAGCACGGCGTGACTCACATCAGCAGGCTTCCTTTTAAGCTACCTCGTATCGTTGTGGTAATTGATGAAATGTCCATCGTGAAGAGAGAAACGGACCTTGTAGAGATGATTCAACAGTTTGCCAGCCAAGGTCGTGCACTAGGTGTTCATACGATTATTGCCATGCAGCGACCAGATGCGGATTTATTAAACTCAGCATTAAAAGCCAACTTGCGGGTACGAATTTCTGGAAGGCAAGCCGATGCCACTAATGCAAAGGTGGCAGGCGTACTTGGGGCAGAAGAAATCGATGCAGCTGCCAGGGGTCGTATGAAAATTAAGATTGATGACGTGAAGGAGTTTCAAGCCTCTTTCTTAGATGAAGAAGCTTGTAAGGAAATGCTTTCCCCTTATAAAACACGTGTGAAAGATCCTGAACCGCAACTAGAGGTGGTGTCACAGTCTATCTTTGGATTATTAGAGAAGGAGGAACAGCGATGAGTTTTCGACTATCTCAGCGTGATAAAGACATCATTGGGTTTATCAATCAGTTTCGGGCTGTGGATCGCGACTCATTAGTAGAACTCTTCTTTAAACAGCTGAAATCGCCTGTAAATGCGTGTAATAGTGTCATGGTGCGTTTGTATCGATTAGGACTCATTGAACGCACACAGCAGTATTCTCCCATGGTTTACTTGCCCGTAGACGCGAAGATTAAAAAGAACTCTCAAAAAATACTACATTTCCTTTCTATCTTGGAAATCTATAAACAAATGTGTACGTATAGCACACCTAAACACGTCATTGTCGAAGATAAGCCCACCGGACGAAAAGGAGGGATTGAACCGGATCTCTTTTGTATTTTTAAAGGCTCTCCGTTTTGGATTGAAATTCAACGAAATCAGTATTCAGAACAGAAAATGCAAGCAAAGATTAACCTCTATGAAGAGTTTTTCTTTTCGGATGAATGGCAGGCATCACATTGGCAGCCAGAAGATCGCCCCGCCCTCTTCCCTTCCATCATTTTGATTACACCTGTTCGGTATGCTGTTAATTCTGAGCACATCCGCATTATACAGGTAGCAAGTATCCACAAGCTCATGGAGAAATATAAGAACTCTGCAAAACAGGAGAGGCAAGTAAGACCGAGGTTATCATCCTCAAATGGAATCAAAATTAATTTAACATAGGGTAATAAGAAGGTATGTCCTTTGATAAAAAAGAAAGCTACCCCATCGTTGCAGGACAGGTAGCTTTTGAGGGAATTCATAAACTAATTTATAAAAAGTCTGAATAATTTTACAATAATTTTATAAATAAATCAATATAAGATGATCTTGAAGACATATATATAACGTGCACTTTTTATACATCCTCCTCCCACTTGGGTATCGAGTAAACGCAGTCATATCAGGGATGTATAAAAAGCTGCATATATGTAAACTAGCTACTTGGTGTCTTGAAATAAAAAAGTCCCATTGATATTACTCAATTTATAGAAGGAGCTCCGTATATCATATACAGCCTGAAAACAGAAAAAACAACTGGGTCCGTTCAGTTGTTTTTTCTGCTACATTTATTTGATTAAAGGATGGAAACTTTACAGCTTCTTGAGTAGTTTGTTCATAACATGTGAAATTATTCAATCTACTAGACACAACGAAAAATAGACAGAATATTTCAATTAATTAGTTTACTTTGTAATCGCTTTCATTTATAATAAGGGTAGGTTGGATGGCATGAGTGGCTGTCATAGTATTTAGCGTAGGCGGGGCTGATACGAGAGAACAGGGCATAAAAGAAATGTCCTTTTTTATTTTCATGAAAAAGGTAAAAATAACATTTGATAATTTAAGTCAGGAAATATAACAGAATGATGGTTTTTTTATTCTAATTATGTAAAATGAAATTGTGTAGAATCTACATAAAAAAGAAAGGATTACCTTTGGGGATAAGGTAGTCCTTTTTTTATTGGTTCGAAAATTACACAAATATTTATATTTTCAAAATATTAAGTGATGACATTGATCATCATAGATAGTAAGATATAAGTGGTCAGCCTAACGGTGGGTTCACGTTTGATAACCCAAATCATGCTTATAGGAAAGAGCATTTCTCATTTGAGAGGAATGCTCTTTTCTCTGTATAAGAAAAAGCAGGCTTAAGCCTGCTTTTGTAGCCTTAGAGGCTATTTTATAGTTAAGAAGTACGTATTAGTTCTTGTGAGGATTCTTGATACAAATTCAGAAACTGTTGAACAGCTTCTGTCATGCATGATGTATTCCACTTCTTTAAGATACTTCTTTTTTGATTCTTAATCGTGCACTCTTCTTTATGGAAAATGTCTTGTGTTGCTGAAATAGAATGACCATCAAGAGCAAAGACTTCTTGTTCTGCTTGGGTTATTTGATTCATAAATACTTTCTATTCCAGGGTTTTACATTCTTTTTCTGCACTCTTTAGCCCACCAATTAAATCAGACGCTACACTCAAGATATTTTTAATACCCATTAATAGTTTTTCGCTTTTATCCATAATAAGGCCATTCTACTTTTTGAGGGCAACCTATGTTATAATAAAAGTCCGTTACGTACTAAGTTTTGACATGGGGGTGCTTTCCTAGCCGGGAAAGTGCCCTTTTTCATTTTATTTTGTTTGGACTTGGATTGTTTATAATAATGTTTGATCAAGAATCTTGTATATAACAGGATTTTTTTGTTTGATAGTAAACCCATTTCATTGACTAAGAAATAGCTGAGAAATACACTCGTTGGATTTAATTTATCTAACGAATGCTTTTTCGTTGTTGCTATACTAGGATTCGATGAGTTTTTAACGACTTAAATGTTCATCATGAAGAAGGAGAGAATTGAATGGTTACAACAAAAACCCAAAAGAAGGTTGCAGTAAAAGATCTAGAAACTGATACAACAACTGTTGAACAGCTAGCGTATTATCGAATATTAGCCCCACTAAAAGTTAGATCACTCTTATCTCATCTTAGTTCAAGTGAAAAGAAATCTATTTCCTTTGATTTTAAAAAAATGAAAAATGGGGATTTAGATCCTTTACGTTACACATTTATAGAAGAGGTAGACAAACAGCAAACAGGCTCTACTGAAACATCTGAAAACAAAGAATCTACGCCTTACAAAGTAGATTTTGTTAACATGCAAAAGAAAGCTTTTAATTTATATGAAGGGATAATTCACATATATGGTATCCCAGACGACGGTATTAAGTTACCAGTGGAGGAAGTTAAAATAGATGAGTTGAAAATTGGAAAAAACGAAGTCGTTTATATGAACAATGAATCCACCCTTGTTACTTACCAAATCATTGAAACAGAGAAGGGATTCAAGGTCGTTATAGAAGATACTTTAACGTTGGATTTTGACAGGAGAAAGAAATCTGGTCTATTCCATCTAGAAAGAGTAAAAAGCCTTGGTTCCTATATGAAATGTTTACGATTAATAAACTATTACATACAGCGCAATAAGTTTCCTTTTCAATCTCTACAGTTATCTGGTGGGACATTAAATTTAAAGGGACATCTCCAACAAATTGAGGAAGAGATTGAATCCTACAAAGAACTGATAGATATTTGTACTCAAATTGGAATAAGTGAAAATTACATATTTGATGATAAGGAAGATTTCCCTTCCCTATTCAATGCTATAATCAATATCTTTAAAAATAAACAATATAGCTTACTAAATATTCATCAAGAAAAACTAGAAAAAACGGAGATAATCAATATTGAACTTTCCAAATATGTGAAACTAGCATTAGTATATGCAGATGGATGTTTCCTTAACCTTTATAGTGAAGAAGCGTTAAAAATAACGGGTAGATATTCGTCTATAACAGATGTAGCTAGTAATCACGGGCAGGATACTGTTGAACCTGTTATGTTATCTGATAATCGGGAAAATTATGACCAAAAAGTAAGCATTTTCGCTTCTCGAAAAATTGAAGAAATGGTGAAAGATACAAACTTTGATTTTGACATAGTAAAATTATCTTTTGCCGATGAACATCATGATATACAAGCTGACTTAACAATTACTTGTTCTTTAGAGTATATAGACTTTTATGATAAAACCCTCGATGGAAATTATTTAGAGCTTGCTTTTAATCTAAACCAACGATACTTAGCTAAGTATCCAAAAGATGAAATTGCAAAAGTTAATGTTTATCTCATTAAACTCAAGCAAGACCATGAATTATCAGAAGATGAACAAAATGATCTTTATAACATACAAGTAAGAGCAGAAATGAATAATGAGCAAACAATATGTTTTGCATGCGAAGTATTGTTAAAAAATAAGGCAGAAGCAAGGAAATTATTTGATACTCTTCACGATGAGGACAAAAAAGAGCTGATGGAATTTCCAATTTACCGTTTTTATCAAGACTTGGAGTAGTATGCTCATTTTCTTCTGTATATAGATTGCTAGTAAACTTTTATAAAGTTTTTTATCCTTAATGCAATAAATAAGCCCTATTTGCCTATGATAGGGCTTATAAGTTAAAAAAGTCCTCTACTTTCGCCTTCGAGTCAAGTTTTTTTAAGATATTCATCACTTTTTTTATGGTTGAGCCAGATGGAATATAATCTGAGTCATTATAAATTTTACTAACTGTATGTCTATTTAAATTAGTTGCTTTAACTAATTTGGTTTGAGTATAGCCCTTGCCCATTAGGTATTTTCCTAACTTACTTTTTTTAGTGATTTTAGGCATACTAACACACTCCTTTTTATAAAGGATGGACGCATTCTAAAAAAACTATACATTTTTGTATAAAAAAACAGGCAAAAATCTTAATTTACAACATATAATAAACTATAAAATAAACAGTATATAAATATTGCTTATGCAGAGTTGGAATAATGTCGATATTTTGGTCATAATCATATAGCATGAATACAGTTAAGACCGCCTTATAGACTGATACATATTGGGCGGTCTTTGTTACCGGTATTCTTTGAAATTAGACTTCACACAAAAAACCTTTACCTAGAGGGAAAAGGTTTTTTTGTGTGAATATTAGATAACGAGATACCACCATTCTAGCAAATCATTTTTCAAAAAAGGTTTTTAACCACTTATAAAAACTCTTCTTTTGTTGTTGTGCTTTTTTTAACACTCGAATTTCACGAGCCATTGAGATTAATTGACGTTCGCGTTCCTCAAACTTGGCATCGATATAGCTTTGTATCTCTTTCATTTGTACCTCACGTGATTCTAAGCTAAGGGTTTGCTTTTCAGTTGAAATGTTTGGTGGAGTGTCTGGTACTAGGTTGAATTTTTTTGCAACGGTTATAACGGCTTTTTCTAAGGTTATCTCGGGATGAGCATAAATTCTTTTTAGTTCATGAAAGATGGTAACGTCGTCGTTCGTATAAGCTAATCTACCGTTTTTTTTAGTGAATTGCACACCAATTTTGGCAAAATGGAAGTTGTATTTTCGTATAGTTGCTATGGGCAAACCAAGTATATCAGCTAATTCTTCGGTGGTATATGCTGCTTCTGCGGTTATGACTCTCAACATATGATCACCTCCTCTTATCAAGAGAACTATTCTAGGTATATACGTTAAAACCTTCAATTAATAAGAGAACGAGATATTATACCTTGTAATGCTATTGTTACTATAGTAATCGGTATTCTCAATTGAGTGGATATTATCATGTTTAGCTATTTACGAACGTCATAGATTAAATATTTTCCCTCTCCCCTCAGCGTGATGGTTTTTCCTGATTCAGCGATGCATTTAGCTATATAAACATAAACTATCTAAAGAGATTAATCTAATAAATCATTAAATAGTGCTATCTTAATTTTAAAGTGTAATATCTATTGGATTTGAGTCAATAATTTAGATATAACAAAGTTGTCATGGTGCCAAATGAGCTAATTGCGGCATTGATAAATGTTAGAGTTTTATTTTTAGAGGATTAAATCTTTTGTTAAATAAAAATCTATTTTTTAATTCCTGTTTTATTTAGGGAATTACAAATATACAAAAACGGAAATAAAACAATAATGATTCATTTCCGTTTTTATTAAATTTAAAACAGTTTAGAGTTGTGTTTGTAAAAGAATAAATGAATTATCTTTTAAATTATTGATTTTTTGCACGTTGATGTTTTCAATAATTTTACAGTATTTTCATTATAATTAAGCCATAAAATTAATCTTAAAATGATAATTAAAGCAATCATAAGTAAATTCCGATTTAGATATTTTTATGAAATTGATAAATAATTAAATAAAGACATTATTGTTTTCTATTATTTATTAGTTGACAAAATAAAAAACTAGGAATGATTTTTCCTAGTTTGAGAATAGCTTTTGCCATAATGTCTTCTTTTGATTTTGTTCTTTAATCAACTCTTTTTGAGTATGAGTAAATGCATTTAAAAGGTCTTCATCTCTTTGTTTTAATAACTCTTTTAGATTAGTATTTATCAGTTCTTCAAAATTCTGTTTGTTTTGATTTAGCTCCTGTTCAGCTGAATTATCTTTTAGCGTTTCTTGAGTTTTTCTAATGTTTTCAAGAAGAACTTTATCACGTTTTTTTAGGCTGTTTTCTATGTATGCTTCTAAGTCTTTATTTTCTGTTTTTACTTCAATCATTTGCTGCTTTGTTGCTGCAATTTCTTTATTTGCAATAGCTAACTCTTTTTGAGTAGAAATAAGTTCCTTTGTTAGAAGCTCCAATTTTTCTGAAAGAATCCTGTTAAATTCTATTTGTTGGTTCTGACCTTCAATTAGGTGATCTATCTTCTTTTCTAAAATAGACCGTTCTACGTGGTCATTAATAGTCATTTCTTCACCATTACGCCACTGTTTCACTTGATCCCAGGACCAACCTTGCTCATGAATTTTCTTCTTTATACTGTTAAGTGTCTCTAGATTCTCTTTTGTAAACCTTCTATGACCTTTTCCATAATCAGTGCCTGTCCACTCTGTAATAATATTGAATTCTTCACACCATTTACGAAGCAAATCTCCAGAGATACCCAGTATATTTACCACTTCTTTTGGTAAGTACAATTTTTCAGACATAACTACACCTCCATATGTTAATTAATAATTAATATAATACAAGAATCATGCAATTAATTTTGAAGTGAAACGTACCCTGGGATTATTAACGTAGATTCTAATAAAATTGTTCTTATCTCATTATTGATTCTATATTAACTGCTAACTTCTTCTATGTAAATCTTAAAGCAATAATAATATAATAACTAATTCCTGAATAAGATTATTGTTTTATCTTTTAATCAATAACTATCATTATTGATTAAAATGAAACGGAAAAAACTTATTATTGATTTAATTATTGTTCAAATACATTTAAGTTAATCCTAAGTTCAACAAAAAATGCATTTTAACTAAAAAATAAATTCCTTTTTTATTCACAAACACGGATTCTTTTTTTAAGTTCATCTTAAGTTAAACTAAAGTTAGGATATCAGAATACGCAAATGGGGTAATAGCTCTAAAATAGCTTCATTCAACTAATGATATATCAAAGATAAAATGATTAAGTTTAACAGAGCCAAAAGGAAAGCTAAAGCATTCTTTTTAATTTAAGGACTTATAATAATATAATCAAAAATGGAAAATGAAATCATATAGTAGATGAGCTATATGTAGAAAGTGGCTTTCAAGATAAATAGACAGTAAACAACTATGAAAGGGGACACCTTATAGTTGTTTGCTGTCCATTACGAATAACTAGCAATTCTTAGCTAAAAATGCTTCATTTTTGATAGTCATAGACAACTGGAACGTTGTCCATTTTCATGGTTTTGGCCACAATATAACGACGATAGCCATCTTTTAAGACCTTCGATCCTTTCTCAATCGTTAACGGCTTGTCAAGGTGTCCTGTACGCTTCACAAATTCAATGACTTCCTCTGTTTTCACAGGGTTTGGACGTGTCTTTAAGAAGGCTTCAGGAACGATAATGTCCTCAAAACTCACGACATCCTTTGTCCCTTTTGGCTGAATAGGTTGCTGCTTCTTTGATTGTGCAGCCTTTTTCTCTTGAACAGGTGTTTCGTTCACTTCTGGCTGTACCGTTTTCGCTTCTTTTGCTACAGGCTCTTGTTTTTCTTCCTGCTTGGTAGCAGCAACCTCTTGCTGTGCCTTAGAAGCCTCTTGTTTCGCTTCTTTTTTATCATTTGACTCATTGGCTTCTTTATCGTTTTTATTCGGGAGAACGGTAATCTGGAAGCAGATAACACCTATTTCGCCAGGACATTCATCAATTGGAATATCTAGCGTTGGTTCTCCTTGAATTAAGATTTTTTCATGCATAATACTCTTTTTTGTTAGTCCGGTTTTATTAAAGGCTTTCTTTGCAACAAACACGGTATACGAAATAAACGTACTCTTCTTTAACCCTTTAGGCGCAGAAGGTGAACCTTTTTCTCGCATATCAAAGGCAACGTAACGGTCATATTCTCGTAATGGTCCTGTCGCAGATCCTGTTAGAGTCATTTTATGTGGCATAATGATCTCCTCCTACATAGATTTATATATTGATTATTTAGAAGTATGTTCTAAATAATAATACTCTTATTAAACATCAGCTACTAAGGGATTTCTTCATTTTTTGATTACGAGACTGTGTCCTTTAATTGGGCATGTTCGTGTAATAAAGCCTGTTCTTCAGGTGTTAAGGCTTGTCCTAGATCTTGTTTCAATTGCGCCATTTCTAACGAACTGTACGTAGAACTATGCTCTTTGAGTAAGTTTTCTTCTTCTGGCGTTAGTTCTTGCCCTAATTTCTGCTTTAATTCAATTATTTTTAGCTGTTGATCTAGAGGAATAGCTTTTTCTTGTTTGCACTTCTTTTCCTCCTTTTGAGCTTTCAACCAAGCAGGAACGATTTCCTTACGGATGATATGTTTAGGCGTAAATAGGGATGCCGTTTCACTTTCAGTATGTATGTCTGACTCAGATGATTGTTCTTCTGTATTCCCTTTAAGTAGATTCGTAAATTGATTGTAAGCAATTTGATAAACAAGACGGCACATTTTATCCAGTGATAGGGGAGTACCCTTACGATTCGCTTCATGCACATATTTATCTAATCCTACAATCGCTGTATAAGCTACTTCATGTACTTGCTCTTTCACAATCTCAATCTCTGTATCTCGTTTTACGGCTTTTGCAGCATTTTGAATACGAGCATAAAAGTCTTTTAGTTGATGACCATATTTCCCTGCGTACACATTATTTACTTTCTTAGGCACACCTTTAATATAAGCAAATGACTGTGAAACAGATATTAAATGATTATTTAAATGATTTTTAGGTAAATCAAGGTTAATAAAGGGGGACGACGCTTTTTCGTCCTCAAAGCTTGGTGTATCAACGTTTTTAGCACTTTCTGGACTTGTCACAGGACTTGTCACAGGACTTGTCATTTCCTCTTTTTGAAGCGTTTGAATGCCTGTTGTATCGTGTGCAAAAAAGATTTCCTCACAAATTTGATCAAAATTCGTATGGCTTTTAAGGATAAACACATAGCTATCTGGATGAGCACCTGTTGTATCTTCTTTGATATAACGGGCCACGATCATAAATGGAGTTTCCTTTAACGATTTCACAAAGCGAGAAACGGTACTTTGGGATACATCAAACTTTTCCATAAGTGTTTTGGAGTGAATGGCTTGAATACCTGTGGCAACAAGGTTATAAATCACGTAATCTAACATTTCCATCCGTTTTTTAGGGAATACTTTATGTAGGGCTTCTTGTTGTTGTTTAAAGTATGTACGAAGGGTTTCTAAAAACGCCTCTTTCTTTTTACGAAGGGTAGGCTTTTCTTTCCATAACCATTTGAATCGTCCGTTGAAGGTATTTACATCGGGTAAATAGCAAGTTAATATCTTGTTCATTTGTTCATCTTCTCCTTTAAGGAACACAAAAAAGACACTGTTTCCCTGAAGAAAGGAAAACAATGCCGTGATTTTGATGAACTAAGCCCTTGAAATAGATGTCAATTTCATATAAAATAAAACCATAAGTTTTATTTTATAGAAAAACTAACTCTATTAACAAGAGACTTCGACAAGTGTTTTCCCTACCGTAACTAGGGGGAACGGTTTAAGAGTGGTGGTACACTACTTAAACAGTTGAAGTCTTTTTTCTATCCGCACGTTTTTGTTAGTTTTATTATAGCGTTAACTAGTCTCATAATTCAATAAAAATTAGCAAAATATATCAAAACAAGTATTTTTAGCTACGATTCGTTTGTTATTTCTTTAGGAGTTGACTTCATCATAGCTGAATTTGTGGAATCTGGAGAGGGTTATTTTTTTACCCCTCCCCAGATATTTAAAAGTATGTTATAATGCTGCATTTTTAATAACTTTGAAGATTTATTGGTTTTTCCACTTTCAATGATAATCGCAAATGGTTATTCTGGGTAGGGTGATTTTTTGTAGTCCTTTTTTGGAAAGAGGGTGAGAAAAAATCACCCTATGCAGCATGTTGAAAATATGATAAGAGCAGGTTCTATTCCATCTAGAATCTGCTCTTTTGTTGAAGTTTGAGGTTGGAGAGTGTCCTAGAAATTTCACAGCACTCCTCATTGTAATGCTGGTCTTAATTAAAATTTCAAGGTATTCTTCCCATTCGAATTATTCATTAAAAATAGTTCATTTACCAACCTAATTTTTCAAAATTGCCGTCATGATTGTTTAAACCTCTTTGCTGCCTCATCAATTTTTTTAACAGTGGTAAGATCAACAGTTCTTATTTTACTTTCTATATTTTATTTGAAACCCTCAAAATAGTGGTGCCCTTTAAAAAATAGAGAGAAGAGCATAAGGGGTTTTTGCCCCCACAGACTGTGTGGGATTAGGCAGAGCCTAACAAAACCTCGGGTACAAGGAAATGTTTGCAAGAACCCCCTCAGCGCACCC
>NZ_JAQMYN010000036.1:0-12245 GCF_028369225.1 Priestia sp. AB | reverse complement strand
TTTCTCTCTTTTTCAATCTCAACGGTTAAAGCTTCTTTTAAAATCACTTTATGAGACTCCAATATTCCCCTCACCCATTTACTTTTAATAGCAAAACAAATACAAGGTTGAACATTCTAAAAGCCATCAACCTTGTATTTGTTTTATCTTTTTATGTTCATACAAATATTTTACAGTATACAAATGTCCTTATACAACGGAATTTTATCTTAAAATCAAAATTTGTATGACAAATTTTGATTTTAATCTTCACAACTAAGAAAGTTTGTGATAAACTTCACATATAAAGATATTAATGACTAACCAGAACACTCTTGAATGTAATATAGAAAAAGCTATTTCACTCCGATGCCAATACGATTGAAATAGCTTTTTTTATAGGGCTTTAATTATATTTACTGACCAGAAAAACCGTAGTGATAGGCATTCAACAATAAATAAATATCATAACCAGCTACCACTGCAAAAGCAATAAGTAATAGTGTTGTTTTAAGTTTTCTCAACTTCATTTCTCCTTTTTACCGTTCTAAGTCTTGTTCCTGGCGTTTTGATTGCTTCCGGATCCCACCGACATATTGAAAAAATGATATCTGCTTCATCTTCTCCACATTTTTATCAATCCAGTTCAAGGCTTTTTCCTTCCAGGCTTTTAAGGTCTTATTCTCTTCTCTTAATTCATGAACCTCCTCATTCGCTTTATCTAACTCTTCTTTTGGCACATAATCCTTTATATAACCAAGATTCATCTCCGTTAAGCTCTCATTCACTTCATTT
The DNA here is from genome assembly GCF_028369225.1 of Priestia sp. AB. Taxonomy (NCBI): domain Bacteria; kingdom Bacillati; phylum Bacillota; class Bacilli; order Caryophanales; family Bacillaceae; genus Priestia; species Priestia sp. AB. The sequence continues at coordinate 11,471 of NZ_JAQMYN010000036.1, read as the reverse complement.
GCCTGTACAAGCTCTTTTTTTGTTTTATCATGTTTCTGCTTCTCAATCATCAAATCATCACTGAGAGAGCTTATATGAGCTTTATATTCTGTATCTAGTTCTCTTTTAACCTCATCTTTGACGTTTTCCTTTTGTTCAGTTGAAAAATCACGCACGAGCTTCTGACGCATTTGTTTCTTAGCCTTCTCCACTTGGCCATCTTGATCCGCCACGTATATCTCTAATTCTTGCCTTGTCTCACTCAAATCATGCTTTAATGCCTTATTCTCTTTTTCATAAAGATCTAGTTCATGGCTCAATGCATGCGTGCGTTCATGCTCGGCCGCCAATGTTTGCTGAAGCTCTTTTGTAAGACTCATAAGCTCATGAAAATCTGCTTCTTCCACTTTTACTTTGGAACCCATGACACTCTTGGCCGCCTCTACTTCAACAGGTTGGCTACATAACTCTTCAATCCGTCTCTCACTGCGTATCTCAACGGGTGGTGCTGCTTTCAACTCCACTAAGTTGTCCATCTGTTGAAGCTCTTTTTCCTTGTGAGCCACTAGTTGTTGCAGGTGCTTTAGCTCTTTTTCGCGTTCTTGTTTTTTAAACTCATGAACACTTTTATGCTGCAGCTCGCTCGGTTCGCCACGCTCAATGTCATAGCCACGTTTGTTCATGTAGTTGTGAAAGTCATCCTGAATTCTACGAATCTTCGTTTTGCCATGAAAGTACTCTTTCGCCGCCAAGCGCCGATCATCTGTGATTGGCACAAATCCAACGTGCATGTGTGGCGTTGACTCATCGTTATGTACGACAGCATATAAAATGTTCTGCTGGCCATACTTGCCAGCTATATGGTCCAATGATGCTTCAAAATATTTGCGCTGCTCGTCTGGCGACATCGCGTTCATATACTCTGGACTGGCCGACACAAAGAACTCTGCCACCAGTACAGCATCATTCCGAATTTTTCGCTTCACACGGGTGGCCGTCATCTTCTTAATTTCTTCATGGTACTTAATTTTGTCCTCGTTCACAAAGTCATAGTTGAGCATCGTTCTGGTTGAATCGATGTCTTTATTTTTACTGTTCTCGCCTTCTCGTTGGTTGTGTTTCTGGATCCCCAATATTGCGTCTTTGTGGAACTTTTGCATGCGGATAATCCCATATTTGGCCATCCCTCAATCCCCCATTTCGACCACTGTACTTGGGTCTAGCATACCACAACTTTAGATTTGGTGTAACGCACTACACCAATTTTTCATCTTCGATAAAATTGGGAGCGCGCTCTACGAGGTGGCGGTCGGCGTTCCTCCCTGTGTTTGGCTCCGCCAAAATGAAAAAAGACATCCTAGACGGATGCCCTTTTTCATAAAGACCGTGGACGCCGTCCACCACCTGCCAAAGGGAAGCCCCTTTGGAATGGCTTCTACAAACACCCCCAACCCCCTCAACCTTTGAGGGGGCTCCCTCGCCGGTTGGCGTCAAACAAACGGGTTTGTTTGAGGGCCAAGAGGGTTTGGGTTTGGTGAATCTATCAACTCCTTAAATTCTCGACCTGTCGGTCTTGCGATTTACCGTTGACAGATACTATAAAATACATCTTAAAAATTTATAAAGGAGTAAAAACTCTCGTCAATTATTAGGTAACTCTTTACGATCATCCGCCTCTGGTAGTTTTTCTATCCACCCTTTTTTAATCATGATTCTCCCAAAAGATGAAATCGTTTTTAAATCCCGAAGAATGGAGGCATCACAATGTCCAGCTACATCTATTCTCATACTTGTTACCATAGCTGCAGCATAATACGTAGTGGCTAAATTAAACAAAAACCCAGCATGAAACACCATTAATTTATCTGAAAAAGGAGCTATATCAGAATTTGTAATTTCACTGTCTAATAATTGGGGAGGTTTAAGATTTTCATCCTGAAGTACAGAAGAGAAAATATTTATATTTTTATTAACTGTATGTAAACAATTATCCATAAATTTATGAATATCTTTATCCTTAATTACCTGTTTAAATCCAACGACGAGAGCTTTAGCTGCAATACTCTTTTTTAGATTAAAATAAATATTTCCTGCTTCCATTGAATTTAAAGGCCTTTTATCTCCGAATAAGTCCATAACATACCCTAACTCTGTAACTGATTGACTCTTTTGAGATTTGGAAAAATAAGGAGATCGTTGATAAATGCCTTTGGATAAAAGAATTTCAATCGATTTATTATAAATCTCCATAGCATCAATATTACATTGGAAATAATGATCTCGTATATCTTTTCGAGCCGACACACTGAAAGATATACTATATCCAGCTAACCCGTGCATTGTCATCTCATGCATGTAGCCTAACCAAAAAACATCTGTAAACAGAGGAGGAGCATCTACATTTACATCTTTTTCAGTAAATCCTTTCGGCGGCTCCAACTTTTCAGATTTGAAAATATTGCTAAGCGCTTTTAAATGCTTCTTGGATATACCTAAGGTAAATTCGTATAGAGAATAAATCTCAGGGTCTTTAACAGTTGCCAACACGTATTTGTTAATACAAACAGCCATTGTATCTTGAATATATTGTGTCCATAAACTTGTAATTTCTGAGGAAGTTAATCTCATTTTATTATTCAAATTTGTTACCTCCAATACTATCTATATAAACTTATAGTATTGTGCCCAAAATTCTTACATTTAACATAATTTTCATATTCATAAAAAAGGCCGCCTATTATATATCAGTTTATAAGGCGGCCATCGTTCTTAATCTGGTATTTGTCTGAAGTTTTATAACGTCAGAATCAATCGTATATTACATTCTTTCCTTCTTCACTTAACTTTTTTAAAGATGTAAGCATATGATTTATTTCTTCATCGGAATGTCTTTCCCATAAACCTAATTCAGCTACTATTTTCAAGGGAGATTTAGATCTATAAGAACGTGTTGGGTTTCCAGGGAATTTTTTATCGGTTAAATTCGGATCATTTTCAAAATCGCCTAATGGTTCTACAATATAAATTCTCTCTTTTGAATTAGATCTTGCTAATTCAGCACCCCATTTAGCAGCATTTAATGTTCCAGTAAAATAGATATGGTTAGATTTTTTATCCTGATAATTAGATAAATACAACGGCTCAAGCAGATCTCCAATCTTTAATTCTGCTTTAGTACCATGAAAAAATGGACCAGGATCTAAGACATTTTTCTTGTCATTCATATAGCCACATCCTTTATACTTTTTTGACTTGCGTATAACAGTATAAGGCCGGACATGAGTGAAAAAACAGTCTATAAATAATTTTTAAATAGGGTTATAATTAAAGTAGAGATTAAGATGTTATCGGAAACTGACCATCCAAATAAAAAAAGACTGCTGGTTATTCAGCAGTCTTTTTTTATTTCCAAAATTCCCACCACTTCTTTTTCTTTTCTGCACTGGCAGCAATAAGTTTTTGAGTTTCTTGCATTCCTTTAACAGTATCTAAAAGTTCACGATCTCTATTCTCTAATCTTTTCGAAATATACTCATCTCTTTGTTGGATCTGTTTCAGTAATTCTTGATTAAATTTCATTTGCTCTTCTTTAAAATCTTCAAATTGTTTTAGTAATTGCTCATACTGTTGTGTCCCCTGATATGTCACTAATTCCTCTGTGTCACGGTCTGACACATCGTCTTCGCCAACCGTTGATATCACTGCATTTATAGCCTGATCCAGTGACATATCAGGGTGCTTTATCAACTCTCTAATCTTACGTAAAATTATTACATCCTTATCAAAAAAACCTCTGTGGCCCAACTCATTTTTATGAATATGGTACCCTGCTTTTTCAAGCAGCTGAGAATACTTACGAACAGTAGTGTTCTGTATCGCTAAAAGGGTAGCAACTTCCCTTGCTGTATAAACCTTTTGCTGCTTCTTTGTGTCACCTGACATATCGCACAACCTCCTGCTATGTCCTATGATATGTCATTCGATATATAAAAGAAAAGTTCCTTTTAAAAGATGATTTAGACTTATATTTTAAAATCACGTGGCCGCCTTCGTTTTGGGGTGTGAGGCTGGCTTTAAAATAGTGTAGATATGTTATGAAAAAGAGTAGAATTTTGGACAGTTGCTCTGGCGGTTCGGCAGGTATAATGGCCGTCGTAAGCCGAGTATCTTAAACTTCGTTTTGGGTATGTTCGGCTTGGCGATATAACCACGCCTGCCGAAATTTAAAATACAAGGAGGAAAGAGTGGAGATTTTTTAAGTGGTTTTCTAAAAAAATACTACTCGAACCTTGTATTTTAAATAGCCATTTAAATTTTATATTTTTAACGAAAAAAGTATAAAAAGACCCTTGCAATTCTATCAGCGAATTGCTATTTAAATAGAGTGAGAAGGGACAGATACAAGAATGTTGTTATATCAACCTTTACAGAGGCAAGGGTGTACGAAAATTCGTACACCGGTGTACGAAAAAACCGACACCTAATAAATGTAAATAGCAATGAACAAAAAAAAGCAAGAGGAATTTCCCCTTACTTAAAATAAATAGATAGGAAGTTGATGCTTCTTGGAACTTCCTTCAACTTTGAAATTTTTTAAAGAACGTTTAAATATTTTTTGTGTTGCCTTATCTACACCATCTTTCGGTGAACAGCACATGATGTTTGGATTTACAAACCAAGTTCTACTAGTACAAACCCTTCCATCATCGGTAGTCATACCTGATTCAGCTACAGCTAAAATTCCTTTTGCTAGAAGTCCATTCATTAAAGAAGAGATATTACCTCTATTTTTATTAAAAACCTTTGCAAGATAGCTAGGAGAAGCTGAATCAGCGTCAACTTCTTCCTCATCATCAGAACGCTCTACGATAATATTTGTTTTAAATTCTAAATATGGTGTTAAATCCATTAGAAACGCCTTTTCAGCACTTGATAAGTAATTGATTTTACATAGGTAATTGTAATTATCCATAATTATTTGCACAAATTTCACCCCATCAGTTTTTTTCTTACGTTTACCGATGAAATAATTTTCCCCTGTGGTGTTATGTAAAACTTCCAATAGCAGTTTCTGCTGATCAGCTGATAAACCAACTGCAACTTGTCCAATTATCTCTTCAATATTTGAATCTCGTAACCTAGCTTTCTTTTCTGCTTCTTCTAAAGCCTTCTTCACTTAGTTTCCCTCCAATTTTTACTGGAAAGAATATAACCCTTTGTGATAGAATAATCTCATAATGAATTCAAAAACAGAAGGTTAATTCCTTCCTTAATATTTTGTAAGAAGAAGTCCTCTGAGTCGGCGAAAACTTGAGGGCTTTTTCTTATGTCTAATTTTCTACCAAATCTTACATTTTTGCAAACACTATTTGTAGAATAAGCAAGAAAACTCACCTAAAATGTAGGTGAGTTTTTTAGTCTAATAACCCTTTTTCTTTAAATACTTTTCTCAAAGCTTCATTCACCAATTCAGATTTATAACTCTTAGGAACTCGATCAATAATACTTAAAACGTCGTCATCAAAATAAAAACCCCTATATATCCTTTTAGAACGGTCTTTTGGATTCTGCAGCAAGATATCAATTGCATCTACTTTGCTAGCATTGGTACTAGCTTTTAAAAAGCTAGTACTAGTACTTTCACTTTCATTTATATTACTAATACTAGCTGCTATTTCACTAGTAGTTTGCGTTTGTTCTGCTAGTACTTTACTATTTTTAGAAACAAGGGTATTAAAATCAACTTCTAGAGGTTCTGGCTCTTCCCCAACATAACGATAAATACTTTGCTTACTGTCCCATTCGTACCCTAGTTTCTTAATCCTTAATTGAATGGTACGAGTACTTACACCATACTGATTAGCTAATTCTTTAATTGTAATTTCTTTCATCATAATTCCATTTAACATCTTTTTTACTAGCATCATACTAGCCTCCACTTTCGTTTTAGAATTACAGTACTAGTATTCAAATGCAAAGTAATATTTCCTGCTTCTACACAAGCAGGAAATTGCAAACGTGATTGTTTGGGTGCCAAGAGGGTTCAGGGGAGGAAAGAGCGTTGTTGAAGCTGAAAATCGATATTTCCACAGAAGTCCGTACTCCGAAAGATTAAATTATTGGATAATTCAGCTCATAACTTGGATAGCAATAGTATGGTGGTCTAAGTCCTATTTTAGACATTGGCCAGGAATCCTCCATATAGACCATCTTTACTTTTTTATCTGAATGGTTTACTAGCAATAATTTTACTTCTGGATTAAATTCATACCTCAAAATGGTAACCTCCTTCAATTAAGAATGTGTGGATTCCCCTCCATCAACATGAAGAACTTGACCAGTAACAAAACGAGAATCATCAGAAGCAAGATAGACAAAGGTTGGTGCAAGTTCAAATCGATGAGCAACTCGTTCCATTGGATTAAATGCTCCATATACAGCGACTTGATCTGACGAGAAACTTGCTGAAATAAGTGGGGTCCAAATTCGGCCAGGGGCGACGGCATTGACTCGAATCCCTTGTTTCACAACATTTTTAGCCAAGGCACGTGTCCAACCAACTATTGCGCCTTTTGTGGCCGTATAATCAATCAAGATAGAATCTTATTCTTTCTAGATAAAAAGGGTCCTATATAATAGAAATTAATTTATATGCAGAAGAAGGCAATTTTCAGTACATAGATAAAGTAAAAAAAGCTAGCATTAAGCTAACTTTTTTATGTCGAGAACAAAGAATCATTAATAATTAAAATAAAAATAATCTCTAATTATTAGCAACCGCCGTAGCCGCCGCCATAACAACTACATCCAATGATGACTAGAAGAATAAATAGCACAACAAGTAAAGCAAAACCAGATCCAAATCCAGATCCACCATAACTAGACATATAAACACTCCTTTTTTTATCAAATTTAACTAAAGGAGTAAAGGCTTTAATACACATGGGTTGAAACATCATATGTGAAAATAATAAACAATGAGTTTGTTTAACTTTTAAATATGTAAAATGGGCTAATATTTCCATTTCAAACATGTTATGAAATCTACACTGTATGTGATTATAACTAAGAAGAATAAAACTTGTATTTTTGAACAAACTATCCAAGATGCAATGAGACATCACTTATGAAACTCAATTACGTAACCGAAAAAGCTACCCTATCACACACCAGGGTAGTTTTTTCGGTTTTTAGACTATATACGATATACAACCTTAGTTAACATAATGTCTCTTCAGAACCCAACAAGACAACACAAAAAACATATACATAAAATAAAAGAAAAGAAGAGATGAAGCTCTATAAACGTTGATATAACAACATTTATGTGAATTAACTATAATCGTATTTATTATAAATTATAATCACATACGTTACAGACCATAATCATATTTGTTATAAACTATAATCTGATATAAATTATAAAAATAAACGAAACACCTTGAAATTATATATTTTTTATAATATCAGCACTTGTCCAAACAATTGTAATTACTTTACATATCATAAATTATGCGACTAACCATTCTGTCTCTTTCTATAAATCAGAGAAAAAACTACTGACGGATCCAGTAGTTTTTTCTTTTTTTAGGCTGTATGAAATAGTAGAAAACTTAGATAAAATGAACGCTTGTCCAAACCTTTTTCATTACTTTGCATACTATAATATTGAGCAACCTAACCTCCTTGCTCTTTAAATAGATTTCTAGTTCATATATTGCGACTAGAAAGAAGCCCATGAATTAATTCATGGGCTGTTTGCCATCCTTACAAAGGATGAAAATAGAGTAAGAGTTGTGGTATTTGTCATACATAATGTATGTTACTGCCCATTACTAAGCAAATTGTCCAGATGAATAACACAAAAATAATTAGAGCAAACTACTCAAGACGCCGTGAGGCATCCAGCATCCAACACGAATCTCTTCTCCAAGAGCAGAAAAACCAACCTCTGAGTCCTAAAGGTTGGTTTTTCTGCTTTTAAGCTGCATAGTATATACAACTGTAGTTAACATAATAGAGTTTCTCGTCACCAAAAGCCTCTTCAATGATTGAAGAGGCTTTTGATGTGTGATGAGGGTACTTAGAAAAGGAGTAAGGTGAAGGTTAAATTAACTACCAAATAAATTATATTCATTAGCCCACTTTAAGTAAATTGTCCATTATGAATAACATTTAAAAATTTGAGCAAACTATTCAAGATGCCAATAGGTGTCATTGGATAAAGTCGTGTAATAAGAAAAAACCACCTTGGAGAGAAGGTGGTTTTTTTCTGTTTTTAAGCTGTATATGATATACAGAGTTAGTTAACATAATGTCTCTTTCCGGAACACCTTAAAAAATAAAAGAAGGAAAAAGAATTTCATATATTGATATAAACGTTGATATATAAAGGTTTATAAGGTTTTTTTGAAAGAGAAGAATAACTCATATACAAGTTAGTTTTAACCCCTATGAGGGTTATTTTTAACTCATATATGAGTTATTTTTAACTTTTATAGAGGGTTATTTTTTTAAAAAAATCAAGGGTTTAAATCAACTCTTTATTAGAGTTAATCTAAACCCTAATTAAGAGTTGATTTAAACTTATATATAAGTTATTATGAAATTAAATAATTAATTGGTAAAAATTGATAAGGGTGGTTAGGCAATATGGCTAAAGTTTCAAAAGTAGAAACAACAAAAGTTGTTGATATGAATGGGGAAATAACCGAAGAAACTACCAGTGTATCTTTTAATTACGGAAAAGAGCCAGACTATGTAAAAGTATATTTAGACAATATTGTAGTTTTGGCAGAAATACAGGGCTGGATAAGTAAAGTATTGTATGAACTTATTAAAGGCGTTACTTACGCAAACAAAGGACAATTTATAATAATTAACTCAGGTTATAAAAGAATTGTAGCTGAAAGCTTAGGAATCAAACAGCAATCAGTAACAAATGCAGTTAATCAACTTGTAAAGAAAAATATATTAATTAAAAAAGAAACTGGAGTCTTTCTGCTTAATCCTCAGTTCTTTGGAAAAGGCGAATGGAAAGATATCTCGAAAATTAGATATGAAGTAGAATTAAGTTCAGAAGGCAAAGTCGTGAGACTAAGGGATAAAAATTGATAATAAAAGAGGTCAAAAATGAATATTGAACTTGAACTTTTAAAAAACTCTGATGGTTATGAAACTTTAGCATTCTCTTTTTGGAAAAGAAATTTAAAAACAATAAATGACAAAAAGAAAGTAGTTAGTATGATTCATCATTTATATCACATGTGTTGTGTAGAAAGTGCCATGGAGATTGAGGATCTAGATGAAGTTTTAAAAGATATAGGATATTCAAAAGTAGGTTTTATGGTAGACATGAATACCTCTAGTCAGAATTACTCTTTATATACATATAACGCAAATAAAAAGACTTAAGATTACCCTTTATTCAGATATAACATGGTTTATATTGAATTTAATACATATTATATTGCTTCCTGAGCAAACTACCCAAGACGCTGTGAAGCATCGACTTATAAAACCCAATTGCATAACATCTAAAAACAGAAAAAACTGCCTCCTCCCCGATAGCAGTTTTTTCTGTTTTCAGCCTGTATAAGATATACAAAGTTAGTTAACATAATCACTCTTTCCGGAACACATGGGAAAAGAAACCCCTTGGCGTAGAGGGGTTTCCATGAGGGTAACGTTTCTTTATTATGCAGCTTTTTATACATCCTTGATATAACGCTGATTATCCAAGGCTTAAGTAGAAGAAAAATGTATAAAAAGCGCACCTTTTATACATATGTTACACTCTGATAAAGTATAAATAAAAAATTCACCACTGTATTCAATTTACATAATCCAAGTATAATTAGAGAGATAGAAGAAAGAAGGGATTATGTGTTCAAAAATAAAATGAATCAGTTGTTTGAAGACCAAAAGAGTGTTCATGTACTGTATTCCTACGACGAGTCAGAAAACTATATAAGACAAGCTGTGAATTATATCCAAAATGGAATCTTTGCTGGAGATTGCGTTATTCTTATTGAAAATGACCGTTTATATCCTTTCATTCATAACGAACTCAAAACACTATTGACCACAGCTCAAATGAAAATGATAAACCGTATTAACAATTTCGATTTCTATTATTCAAGTGGTAGTTATCATCCACCTGCAATCCTCGATTACTTTAATAAAACCGTACAACCTTACTTAGAAAAAGAAATTTCTTTTAGATCATGGGCACATGTAGAATGGAGTAGTATGGAAGATCCTCTGCATCTGATCGATGATTTTGAAAAGATAGTAGATAATGCTGTAAACCAACTATCTTTTCCATTAATTTGTGCATATAAAAATGAAAGAATGCCAAAATACCTGAGGAATATTTTGATGGAAACACACCCTTATATTCTTGTAGAAGATGATTTAATTCTCTCTGAACAATACCCATCATCAACTGATATGAAATAAAATAAAAAAACGCTGAGTATGATTACTTAAGCGTTTTCTTATTTATCCTTTTAAAGCTAGCAATGCTCTGATCCTATAACGGAAAAATGTACCCTTTATGGAAAAAAGATGATATTATTAATCTGAAGTTATCTTCTCGTTATTTGTTATACGTGTGAACCCTATGAAAAAGCTACCTTATTTCTATGCAAAGCCAATGCCCATAGAAATAAGGTAGCTTTTTCATGCTTATAAAATTTTTCAAAAACGGGGGAGAAATTTTATGTTGACTCGATACGAACTTTTCTTATTCAACAGGGAACTATTGTTTTTACTAGAACAACACTCTACCTGTACTGATTCTAGTTTAAAAGAAATGCTGTTGAGTCAAATTGCTCTTATGCTTGCTGTTCTTAGCTAAATTGCATATTAATCTTATTATCTTTCCATTTCTTGATCCCTACGCTTATTACGCTTGTGAATTCCCCCAACATGTTGAAAGAACGAAATCTGTTTCATTTTCTCAACATGCTTATCAATCCAATTCAAGACTTTTTCCTTCCAGGCTTTTAAGGTCTTATTCTCTTCTCTTAATTCGTAAACCTGCTCATTCGCCTTATCTAACTCTTCTTTTGGCAGATAATCCTTTTATACATATACAGAACGTTTCAAATAATTGATTTTGTATACAAATATGATATATTAAAAGTCAGACTATTTTTTACAAATTTCAACGTAACCCTATCTTTGAGCAACCTCCCGTCCACTGCAGAGGTTGTTCTTTTATTTTGTATATGTAGCAACATATTAAAAATAGCCTCTAATTACAGAACGTGGTAATCTATGAATGTTTCATACTTCGGATACGTATGAACAAACCCTTACAAAAAAGCAACCTCGTTCATTGGCCAATGCCGAGGTTGCTTTTTTATTGCTTTCAATGGTTCTATTTAATCTTTTCTAATTCATTTAACATATCATCAATAAATTGACTAATCTCTACCGTGTTGTTACTTGTAAAACCCTCTTTAAATGCCGTTTCTACCAAAGAT
>NZ_JAQMYN010000035.1:0-12565 GCF_028369225.1 Priestia sp. AB | reverse complement strand
GGCAACACAACTCAGTAATCCTCAGTTTTAATGTCGCCCTGCATCATGTCCGGGCAATAAAGAGCGTGTCGATGGGCAACACAACTCAGTAATCCTCAGTTTTAATGTCGCCCTGCATCATGTCCGGGCAATAAAGAGCGTGTCGACGGGCAACACAACTCAGTAATCCTCAGTTTTAATGTCGCCCTGCATCATGTCCGGGCAATAATGAACATGTCGACAGGCAACACAACCTAGTAAACTGTTTTTTCATTACATTGATGCAGATTCTATTAGAGAGAGAGCAAGTTTTATAGCTACAATTGGGATATTTTTATTATTAATGAAAATATCCATGGGAATATTCTAAGAAAAATAGGATGTAAATATAGGGAAAATGTATCTTTTTTTGAAAGGAAAATATAATCAATAAGAATATTATGTATTTTAATTACAATAAATAGAATTTATACAGGAAATATTTAATTGGGTTAAATGTAAAATAAAGTAATTATGTTCTATTTGAAAGAGGTTAGAACTTTGATAGGATTAAGGAAACGAGTGTTCTGTAAAAAATTAATTAGTTAAATGAATTGGAAGTGTAGAGATGTTTAAAACAATAATTTGTGATTTTGATGGCACTATTGTAGATTCTGGTCAAGTTGTGTTCGATCTCTTTAATGAGTTTGCCGATAAGTATGACTACAAAAAAATCCCTCAAAGTGAAAGCGATCGAATTAGAGCATTGACTGTAAAAGAACGTTTCAAAGAGTATGAGGTGCCCGTATTAAAGGTTCCTATGCTTACTATGGATGTTGTTAAACGATACAAAAAATCAATTCCAACATTAGAAGTAAATCAAGAAATGAAACAGGTACTTAAAAACCTAAAAGAATTAGGAATTAAGCTTGTTATGATTTCAGCTAACTCTAAAGAAAATATCCAAAAGTTTTTAAAATTAAATGACATGGAATACTTTGATGAAATTATTCAGTCAAGTCGCTTTTTTGGGAGACATACTACAATGAATAGTTACATGAAAAAACATAACGTAGCAAAAGATGAAATTATCCTTATTGCCGATGAACATCGTGATATTGTGGCTGCAAGAAAAAGTGAGATCCCGATAATATCTGTTACTTGGGGGTATGATTTAGAGGAACTTTTATCTAAAAGTAATCCTGATTTCTTAGTTAGAAGTCCATTAGAGATCATGGATATCGTTCGGAATGATACTAAATGATTGCTCTCTTTTTAATTAGTACAATATTTGCGATTATTAGTTATCGCTACGATCCTAAATCACCATCTATAAGGTGGGGGGTTCTTGTGCTAGTTTGTGCAGCATTTGCAGGACTCTCTAGAGCTACCATAGAGACTTTTCTTCCTACATTAGATAAATTCAATATGGATTTTCCTTTATTAGATTCGCTTTTATATTACCTAAGAATTATAACTGGCTTTATTTCTATTTACTTTTTTCCTTATGCCTTACTCATGTGGGCCATTACTTATAGTGATAAGTTCACTAAAAGAGTTATCCAAATCTGTAAGTATCTTTTACCTATCCCGATTATTTTTATGCTCAAAACAACCGTGTATTACCCTGATATAATACCGGATTTTCATTCTATGTTATATTGGGCAGTTCCTTATATTATTGCTGCCTGTTTAGTCCATATATACGCTTGGTATACAGAGAGTGATCCCAACAAGAAAAAGCAACGCATTACCACAATTTCTATTTCATTTCCTGTCATGTTATCAGCTTTAATTTTAAATTATATTGTAAGAGCAATAGACAATCATCACCAATATTGGCGCTATATGATTGTTTTTCTCGTATTAGCATTTTTTATTTTTTTATGGAAAGCTCTGAAAAAGGGTGCTGGATCTCTTAATGGAATTAAGCTACGTTACGAGAGAGAGGCTCATAAGAAGACTAGAGAAGCAATAAACAAAGGAACAGCATTATTAAACCATGCTATAAAGAATCAAATTTATAAAATTAATTCAAGCTTACAAACTATAAACGTAGATGAACTTAATCCATCTTCTCAAAATTCAATTGAAATTATAAATCGTAGTTCTAAACATTTGACAGAAATCATTGAGCGTATGCATAGCAAAACACAGGAGATCGAGATTATAAAAAGTCAGAATGACTTAAATAAGTTAGTAAATGAAAGCCTGGAAGATTTGAAATTGGATTTATACAAGAAGAATATAAAGGTTAAAAAACTCTATTCATCAGAGAAAAACACTGTATATTGTGATCGCACGCAGACCTACGAAGTGTTTATAAATATATTGAAAAACTCAATTGAAGCAGTTGACGATGGAGGAGAAATAAAGGTAACTATTTCACCTAAGAACAGTAAAAATATAATGGTTGTTTTTTCTGATAATGGAATGGGTATTCCATCAGAGAATTTGAAATATGTTACTGATCCTTTTTTTAGTACTAAGAAAAAAGGTGACTTAAATTATGGATTGGGATTAAATCATTGCTTTGAAGTAATGTTTAACACTGGTGGAGACTTGAAAGTTGAAAGTAAGATTGATGAAGGAACCACAATCAAATTAACTTTTCCAATACATTTAAAAAAGGGTGATGTTTATGAAAAATCCAATTCGAGTAGTGCTAATTGAAGACGATCCAGATTGGCTTAACATAATGGAAAACCTAATTGGTAAGGAAGAAGATATGATTCTAGTAGGCTGTGCTCAAACGCAGGAAGAAGGGATCACTCTTTCACACGCTTTAAACAATATAGACATTTTCCTTGTAGATATTAATTTGTCAGGGGTTAATCTTGATGGAATATATACAGCTCTAGAATTGAAACGTGAAAAAACATCAAAGGTAATAATGCTAACGTCTATGTCGGAGGAAGACATTATTCAAAAGGCATTTATGGCAGGAGCATCAGATTATATATTGAAGAAGGATGTACATCGCATACCAGAAATCATTCGTTCTAATTACAACAATGAATCTAGTCCAGTCGAAGCTGTATTAAAAGAATTTCGTCGTTTAAAATCTGAGGAGCAGCTTAAAGATTTAACAAATGCAGAAAGAGAAGTTTTTGAATATATTGAAAAAGGATACTCACGTAAGAAAATTACGCTAGAGACACATAAATCCGATAATACACTGAAAACACATTTTAAAAACATCTTCAAAAAATTATCGGTATCTAATACAAAAGATCTTATAAATAAAGTGAAAACCGGCGGCCTAAAGTGACTTGTTAATTTAACAAGTCACTTTTTTTGTTTGCAAAAAGGGTGATATTTCGTCACCCCTTGTCTAAAAAAGGGTGAAAAAATATCACCCCATTTCCAAAATAGGGTGATGAAAAATCACAGTATGCAAGTTTTCAGAACTTATATATCCTATATTTAGGAGTTACTTTTCATGGATTCTAGAAGGTCTGTGAAAAGCTTTCTTTCCTTTTCTCCCAGTTGTTCAAATGCTTTTATTACGGGAGATAGGTTAGTTAATACAGGTATTATGTCTGTTGTAAGTAAGGTCAAAATGACTTTGATTTCTGATGGTGACAAGTCATTTAGGATGTTAAATAGTTGTTCTTTATTTGGGTTATCTGTTTTAAATTCTTTTGAAATATCATCTGGAAGCACGTCATATAGAGTAACTCCTAATGCCTTACAAATCCTTATTAACGTTTTAATATCAGAAGTTGAATGACCGTTTTCGATCTTGCTTATCGTACCTTGTGAGGTACTAGAAAGCTCGCCTAATGTAGTAGTCGACATAAATATAGACTTTCTAAAGCTTTTAATTTTATTTCCAAGTTCGAGGTTAAATTGATCCATAAATTCATCCACCAATTGCAAAATTTTTTAATTTTATTATATCAGAAATAAATAAAGGGTGTTTTTGGTAAAAAATATTAAAAACAGAATAAAAATCGTTGACTAAACTATTCGATATAGAATATACTGTGTTCAAGGAGGTGCTGGAAATAAAGACCATACGAGAAAAGAGGTTAGAAAAGAAATGGAGCCAAACTTATTTAGCTCAGTTATCAGGAGTCCCGCAACCCACTATTTCTCAAATCGAAAATGGGACTCGGCAATATCCAACGTTTGAAAATATGAAGAAAATCGCAGAGGCATTGGATCTTAGATTAGAAGATATTTTCTTACCACGTCATAAGGATATGAACTAAGTTTTAGAATACTTAATGGTTAAAAGGGGCGATGAACATGGAAGCACAAAAGCGACTAGCATTCTATGATATATCAGATGCACGGGCGAAAAGTGCCAAAACCTTTGATGGAAAGTTGTATACGTTAAAAGGAGGGATAGCAGTAGAAAAAGGCACAGGCGATGTCAAACGTGTAGCTGATATTTATTATGAAGTACGCTCCGTGATGGATCAGGCACATACCATCGTCGCCAAGCGAAGAAAAAAAGATGAGGAATTGAAGGAAGTTCTACAAAAGACCTGCTAGTTCTTAGATGCAGCATACAAGCGATTTTGAAACGTGCCAAGAGCACGAGAAGTGGTACCTTGACAATCTTATATTGCGTGCCTCCCCTAAACGGATCACAAGGGGGTTAAGGTATACGATAACAAAAAGGTTCGATGAGTGCGTCCTAAAACTCATCGGTGATCTAGCAACAAAACAGTGACGGTATATCCATGATCTGTGAAGGGTTTCGTCGTGAGGGTCACTCCGAAGAAGCGACAAGACTCCAAACAGTAGATATACGAGGTTCTTCGTACATGCCGAAAACGATGTGCATTATTGGGCTTAGTGAAAACTATGCATGCCAATATAGGGTTTGCCCTTCCAGCCAGAAACGGGTATATATTTCCTTTCATAACCTTGAAAAGACAGAGATGATCGCTAAACCTGTGGTAAAATATGACTCTCAGTAGGTTTCAGAATCGCTTGTTATGTCTGAATATTAAGAACAAAGGAGAATGGTTATGAAAAACAAAAAATGGTTAATTTCTGCGGTAGCAGGAATCGTTGTGGCTCTTGGAATAGGCACAGCGTTTGTCTCTTCCCACAATTCAAGTGAAGTGAAAGGAAATGGTGAACTAGAGGAATTACATCCCCTTCAAATGAAAAAGTTTATGAAAGAAGATGGTACAGGATTTGTGATGTATTCCTACGATGAAGATAATCGAGACATATATATGAATGAGGTAAAAAAAGCATTAAAGGAAAATGAGGTGAATGGCAAAGAACTCAACAACAATGATCCTCAATTTGAGGGTACAAAAGGTCAAAGTGATTATGGTGTAACTCAAAGAACCGATACTTTAGCTGCATACAAGAAGGGAGAACTAAAACAAGAAATTAAGTTCGAGGATTATGATCCATCTCAGTTAGAAACAGAACTTTCTCATTTTATTGAAACATCCAAAGAACTGTATTTCGAAGAATAAGAGATAAGCTTTGAAAGGTGGTGGTATCTTGACGATCTCCCAAAAGGAATTAAAGAAATCAAAAGACCTCGTGGAAAAGTTGCTGAAAGTGAATGGAAACAAATACAACGACTGGTTACATCAACAACATCAACAATTCATTGAGGAAAATCAAGATTTAATTCTTCAAGCATTGAGTGCCTTTACAGGTCAAGAAGAAGAGGATGAGGAGAAAAGCGAACCGAAGGTAGTTGAACAAGTTTCTGTAAGACCACAAAGCATTCCAGTAACACAAAATTAACGAAAAAGAGGAGTGAAACACATGTTAGATTTATTGAATAGCGTTGATGTGACGGAGTTAACTTCGCATTTAACCCTGGGGGCGGCAGATGGCATGAACGGCCTCATAGAAAGTGGAAAGTCTATTATCAAGTGGATGCAGCGTATTGCGATGGTTGCGGCAGCTCTTGCCTTTTGTGTAGGTGGGTATCACTTAATCTTAGGTGGAGAACGAGGTCGTCATAAATGTATCGCTTGGTTTGTTGGAGGCGCAGTTGGGTTAGTGGTTGTCATGGGTGCTTATGCATTAGCTGAAGGTGTAAATACAAATATCCGATTCGGAAGTTAAGAAAGCTATACAGTTGATTGTATAGCTTTTTTCTATGCTCATTTTTAGACGAAAGGAATGGAGAAACATGCTGTCTGTCATGTTTATAAAAAGTGAGACAAAAGAGTTAAAGCCATTTCAAAAGTTATCGATTCCAGAAGCATGCGAGATAACAGAAACATTAGAAATACAGTATCAATGTACTAGAAAAAAGACTCATGCGGATTTTTTCATCCTCGATGAAGAGGATCATGAGGTATATGCAGGGACGTTATCCATTGGATCAGGTCTTGCTCATCATATAGTAGATCATATTAAGAAAAAGTTAAATTCTTTAAAAATGGACGATATACAGGAAGCTCGAAAGAGAAGTTTTCTTGAACAATTGGAAAAGGAAGTACCGGACCATCTGAAAACAACAGATGGTTCCTCTTCTTTACGGGAAGAAACAGAGGATTATGTGCAAACGAATCAAAAGCCTATCCTTTCTACTCGTAACAGAAGGATGATCTATGGTGGAGGGATTTTATCCCTTCTTATCCTTTCAGCTACATGTTTTTCAACAGTGGCTACTTCCCAAGATCGAGCTGAAACGATTCAAGATTTAGAGAAACAAGTCAAATTGGAACAAAAAATAACAGGGACATATGAAAGGGCGCTTTTAGGGGACTCAGAAGGGGCTTTAAAACGACTTTCTTCTATTAATGAACAAAGCCTCACGCACGAACAAAAAAACGTCTATACGAGCCTTCTTATCGATCAAAAAAAGTATGAGAAAGCTGTTCAGCTTCAGGGAAACCATCCAGAAGCCGTGGAAAGCATGATTTCAAAGAAGGGAGATGTCAGTGCGTTAAAAGAGTTTCAACAAACGTTTCCTTCGCCAAATGGAGCATTTGATCTTGCCTATCACGAACAACGATGGGAGGACATGATGAGCCAATCAGGAGTAGAAATGACCGATAAACGATATGAAATGAAGGCATATGGATATCTGAAGCTAGATAAAGTGAAAGAGGCCAAAGAAGCAGCAGCACATATTCAAAGCCAAGACTTGAATCAAAAAATAGATACCTATGAAAAAACGAAAAAGGAGATAGAAGAAACGAAAAAACAAGTGGAGGAAGAGAACAAAAAAGACAAAAAAGATGAAAACAAAATTAAGTCGTTAACGGATCAACAAAAGAAACAAGAAGAAGCTTTAAAGAATTTATAAGAAAGGATGAATAAGATGTATACACAGGCGAAAGTGAAAAATCAGAAGCAAGCCTTTGTTGTAGGGATTGAGTATTATGAAGAAGATTTATTTTTAGAAATCGAATTAGGCACGTTTTACACGACTCAGCTCCATGCTCAACGTATTGCGAACAGTGTTCATAATGTCATTCTTTTAGAAAATCAGATTGTCATTATCTTTAAAAATGCTGATTCCATCACTCTTACAGATGATTTTCTCAAATATGCGTTTAAGTTTCGATTATGCACGAAACCAACGATGCCACCTCTTGATATCTCCAAGCTTACTCAACAAGAAAAAGAAGACTTAATTTTTAATGAAGCCTATATGGTGACAGAAGAGGATATGAAAGAGGTGCAATGGGACATTAACACGGCTTTTCGCTACCTTCAACATCAGTATGAGGCAAGAGATCAAACGTTCTTTTCTCTTTCATCGAGTGCCTATTATGTCATTCCTACTTCTGAAGAGATTGACCAGGAGGGAATGAGAAATGCAACCTAATAAATCTATCAAATATGTGGTCGCTGAAAAACAAGTACTTATTCCTTTAAGTGCTTGTTTTTTTGTGTCTATTCTACTCATCTTAAACTTTCTTTTCAACATAATGAGGAACCTTGTTCAAACAACGTTTAGTGATGTATTTGAGCCGCAGCCTTTTCATTTGGAAACATCTTTTTTGACGGAGATTCATCTTCAACAGTACACACCTTTATATGGAGCAATGTGTTTAGTGGCTGCCTTATTAACAGCAAAATTTGCTTACAACATTCGATCCAACTTCAAAGATTTAAACCACAATCAAAAAGGATCGGGGCGTTTTACAACAAGAAGTGAACTAAAAAAGCAATATCGAAAAGTACCTGAAAAAACGACAACGTATCAAGGTGGAGGTGGTGTACCTGTTTCACGTATTCAAACCTATGACCTCATTCAGAATTGGAAGGAATATAAAGCTTTAAAGGGAATAGAGAAGCTTCTCAAAACCCATAAGCTTTTTTCAAAAAGAGGATATTTACTTATCGATGATTCACCCGTTAATAATTTGATCATTGGGATTACACGATCGGGGAAAGGAGAAACGTTTGTTTTTCCAACAATCGACGTATACTCTAGGGCTGAAAAGCAACCTGCTCTTGTACTCAATGATCCAAAAGCTGAGATCCTTGCAGCTTCGAAAGAGATTCTTGAAAAGAGGGGGTATCATATTGAAGTTTTAAACTTACTGAATCCATTAGAATCAATGAGCTATAACCTTTTAGAAATGATAAAAGAAACCTATAAAGATGGTGATTATTCAACAGCTCAAGCGTTATGTAACACGCTATCGTATACACTTTACTACAATCCAAATGCCAAAGATCCGTTTTGGCAACAATGTGCCATGAGTTTATGTAACGCCATGATTCTCGCTGTAACGGATAAGTGTATTAAGGAAAAGGAAGAGAATAAAATCACGATGTATACGGTGGCAAATATGTTGTCGGAGTTAGGCTCGAAAGAGGTTGTGATTAATAAAAAAGGAGATACGCAAAATGCGTTGGATTTGTATTTTGATGGGCTTCCAACAGAAAGTGTAGCCAAAATGCAGTATGCGACATCGAACTTCTCAAAAGGCACGACAAGAGGAGGGATTTTCACTCAAACAATGAATGGTTTATCCATTTTTACGTTTGATGAAATTGCCAAGATGACCTCTAAAAACAGCGTCGATTTAAAACGTGTGGGTTTTGGAAAAACAATCAAAGGAACAGCAACACCTCTTACTCGCTTAGAGATCATCTTTCCAGACGGTCAAACGGAGACCATTAAAACGGATGGAAAAGGGTTATTCGAACTCAACTTTACAAGTGATTTGAAGCAAAATGATGAAATTATTCTAGCTGAAAAGTTTAGTGATAAAATCGTTACTTCATCAAGGCTTGAAACCGTGATATCGATTAATAGGATCACGAAAGAAACAGGAAATACGACGTTTACAGTGGAGAAACAGCATCCAACCATTCATGTAAAGGAAGTGACGTATTTTACAAAACCAATCGCTATTTTTATGGTTACACCGGATTATGATTCTAGTAATCACGTTATTGCCTCCATTTTTGTTCGTCAGTTGTATTATATACTTGCCAAAAATGCTTCATTGGCACGAGGAAACAAGTGTCATCGAGAAGTCATTTTTTTACTCGATGAGTTCGGAAATATGCCTGCGATTGAAGGAATGTCCAACATTATCACGGTTTGTTTAGGTCGAAATATACGCTTTAATTTAGTTATTCAAGCATATCCACAACTGAAAAATAAGTATGGAGATGACGCAGCAACAATTGAAGGGAACTGTGGGAATACGATCTACGTTCTCACAAACAACTATGATACAGCACAAGAGGTTTCAAAAAAGCTTGGAGAAAGCACAATTAACTCAACATCTCGAAGTGGAAAAGGACTTTCTACTGATAAGAGTAAGACTGAAGGTGTTGATAACAAGCATCTTTTAACACCTAATGAGTTAATGGAATTAAAAGAAGGAGAAAGTGTCGTCATTCGAGTTGTCAAAAGACAAGATAAAAAACGTCGTAGAGTCAAAGCACACCCCATCTATAACACTGGAAAAACATCGTTGAAATACCGTTGGGAATATCTTGGAGATGACTTTAATACAGATCGTTCGATTCTAGATATCGATATTTCGTCCTTACATGAACAAGTCAATCCAAGATCCTTAGTGATTCATAATTTCTTTCCTTTTCAATCACAAGCTCCATCGGTAGAAAAAGAAGAGGAACTAGCCAACGATCCGTTTACTCCTCTAACGTATGAGAACTATAAAACTAAGACAGTCAAAGAGTTTTTTGGTGGAGATAAAAACGTTTCTACTGCTTTAAAAGTACACTTACCAAAGGCAATGAATAAAACGGTAGAAGAGATTGAGAAGCAGTCCATGAGTGATTTTGAAGAGGAATTAACGATGTTAGGAGTTAGTGACCAACTGAATAAAAATGTCCACAAACTTCTTGAAGTAAAAATAAATACCATCATTAAGAATTTACAACATGAGATGGAAGAACAAGAAGCTTAATATCAAAAGGAGGAGAAAGAATGACAAGTATTTCAAAGGAATTAGAGCGCATTTTAGAGGACTATGCACCGATTGTGAAGGAAGGACATCAGGTGTTAATTGGCTTACTAGATGGCACTATACACCTGGAAAAAGGGAAGGAAGGAGAAGCACCTGTACAAATTCGTGTTTCTCCTCTGGATGAACGATTAGAGATAACCGTTGATACGTTGTTTCAAGGCATATAATACCTTCGTAAGGAGATGAGCAGATGAAGGATGAAGAAATTCTTAAAAAACTCCATGAGTTTTCAGATTACTTAGATGTTGGAGATATCCCCAGCTATTTGTTGCGAAAAATAGGGTGGGCATGTATTCAACTTTTTTCTTTTTTAGTGGATGGATTAGAAGGGATTACTGACAGTATATTAGGAGTTAAAGCGTTTTTTAATTCACCCGAAATTCAAGACTTTATTACGAAGATTCAACCCTTTTTATATGTGTTACTGGCTTTTTCCTTTCTGTATATCGGCTATATGTTGATTATTCAGAAGAAAGTCAATCGTGAACAGATTATGATTAACATTTTTATTTCGATGGCAGTCTTACTTTTATTAAATACAAGTATGTTAAAGGCAGATAAATTCACCGATCAAGCCATTGAAGCCGTTGATCTGAATGAAAAAGGAACGGTAAGTGAAAAGATTATTAAAAGTAATATAACAGATGTAGCGCAATTTGATCTTACTAAGTGGAAGAGTCCTAAATTAAAGGAACCGAATAAGGTACCTCAAAAAAATATTATGATGATTGATATTACTGAAAAGATTGATAAGGATTTTCAGGTTAGCAAAGGAAAAGATTTAAGTAAGGACGGTAAGAAGATATTAGAAAACAAAACAGAAATTGCACCAGATGGAAAAGAGGGGTTAACTGAAATAGACAATGGATGGTTTGATTTCTTTCCAGAACTTTATTATCGATGGTCATGGAACTTCTGGACGATTGCCATTTCCCTTTTTGTTATAGGAATGACGTTGTTATTTACGTCTATTAAGTTAGCAAAACTTTGCTTTGAGCTAGGATTTAACTCCATTCTAGCCCAAATTGTTGCGCCTGCGGATGTAGCAGATGGTCAAAAGTTAAAAGCCGTTCTGAAGAATATTGTTAATACTTTTCTAGTGATTATCATGATCTTCATATCCATGAAGGTCTATTTGATGGGAACGGTCTTTATTAGCGATAAATTAGAAGGTATTCCATACCTGATCGCATTGATTGCCCTTAGTATTGCAGTCGTAGATGGGCCTGTGATGTGTGAACGTCTCTTTGGCATCGATGCTGGATTGAAAAGTGGTTGGGGCGCTATTGCAGGAGGTTTTGCGATGGCAAAAGGTATTGAAAGTGGTATTGGCATGATAGGTAGAACAGTAAAAGGAGGAGCCAATCTTGCAAAAGGTGTTGGTAATGTAGGAAAAGGTCTTGGTAGTGGCGCTCTTCAGACAGCAGCAGGAGTTGGAGGTTTTGGTAAAGGGTTAGCTACACAAGGAAATAAAGAAAAACAACCAGCTCTGCATGAAGAAATGAAAAAGGCAGGAATGGCAGGTGAGAAAGGAAACGCTGCTTCTAAAGGTCAAAACTCAGGAAATGAGCAGAAAGCTCAACAACAGGGATTATCCTCTACTGAGAAACAAGAAGGGGGCAAAAATACTGAAGGAAATTCTTCGGAAGGAAAAGGGGCAGGTCAAGGTCAAGGCAGCTCTTTACAAGATGAGATGCAAGCAGCAGGTGTTTCTACTGATAGTCAAGGATCAACTTCCTCTGTAGAGGGTGGAAATACATCTCTACAAGATGAAATGCAAGCTTCTGGCTATAGTGAGAGTGCAAATGAAGGTACTGGATCTTCTGTAGAGGGTGGAAATACATCTCTACAAGATGAAATGCAAGCTTCTGGCTATAGTGAAAGTGCAAATGAAGGTACTGGATCTTCTGTAGAGGGTGGAAGTGCTTCTCTACATGATGAAATGCAGGCTTCTGGCTATAGTGAAAGTGCAAATGAAGGTACTGGATCTTCTGTAGAGGGTGGAAGTGCTTCTCTACATGATGAAATGCAAGCTTCTGGTCATAGTGGAAGCACAAATAGAGGCAGCTCTTCTGTAGGAAAGGCAAGTGCTTCTCTACATGATGAAATGCAGGCTTCTGGTCATAGTGGAAGCACAAATAGAGGCAGCTCTTCTGTAGGAAAGGCAAGTGCTTCTCTACATGATGAAATGCAGGCTTCTG
>NZ_JAQMYN010000034.1:0-12690 GCF_028369225.1 Priestia sp. AB | reverse complement strand
TTCCCAATAAGGGTTCTTTTTGGTGGTGTGTTCCGGAAAGAGACATTATGTTAACTAGGGATGTATATCTTATACAGCTTAAAAAGAGAAAAAGCTACTGAACAGGGATCAGTAGCCTTTTCTGTCCTCGTAAGGATTGAAGGATCATTCTATGATACCTCACGGCGTCTTGGGTAGTTTGCTCACTATATAAGAAAATATTCATGTTGGGCAAGTTATATAATACTAGTCCATACTATTTTCTTAAGTTTTGGACAATCCTGTTAAAAGGTAATCTTAGTGAGAGGAGAAGAGAGAAAATATTAGTAAATATTATTATGGGATTTATTGTACCTTGGGTTTTTGGTTTCATATTATACAAGAAAGAACCTATAATCGTTCTTTTAATTGCACCAATAGGAATGACAGTAGCTTTTATACTAAATGATTGGGGAAGTAATTACTTTTGGCAATTCAAACCGACTTTTAGAGATCTAAGTTTATCAGCACTCCCTTTAAATATTGGTTTCTATCCTGTCTTATCTTCTTTTTTAATTTATTTTAAGATAAAAAAGAAGATTAATACGATTATCCTTTTACTTTGTTTTACTCTCTTTACTACAGGTTTTGAAGGCATGGGTTTAGTCTTAGGAAAAGTAGAATATTTTAATGGATGGAATATTATAGGAACCTTTATCAGTTATTTAATAGCGTATTTTATTATTTATGGCTATTATCGAAGTTTAGTAAAGCATCATATTCTAAAGAATTAAGCTTTTCTTTATAAATATAAAGGTTTTATACTTATTTGAAGTCTTTTTCCGTTTTATTTCCTAGAATGGTGATTATGTTAACTACCTTTGTATATCGTATACAGCTTAAAAACAGAAAAACTCCCTATTTCCGTAGGGAGTTTTTCTGTCGTGCACCATTATTTTTGATGATACATCCATAGTGAGTAGTTTGCTCAAGACGAAAGCATAGTATGTATTTTTAATTGTAGTTGTTGTACCTCTTAGTTATTCGTTTCTCTAAATCCTCTAAAGTGTTTCGTAACCAAAGAGTTTGAGCAAATGTTGCTAACATAGATACAAAACCCATAATTAATATAAAGCTCAACTTATTATTTATTTTTTGATACATATTAGCTTTAAGCCACCTTTAACGTTTTACATAGTATTCTCTTCCATGTCCTTTTTATTATAAAGATTCCTAGAAAATCCATTATGGTAACTAACTTTGTATACGATATACACCTTAAAAAGAGAAAAAACTACCTTATGTGGGTGGAGGTAGTTTTTCTGTGTGAATACATATAAGGTTTGTAATTGACGCTTTGCATCGTCTTGGGTAGTTTGCTCAAAATACTATTTATTATCCAGCAAGAGTATAAATTACTTTCTATTATTTATCCGAACTAAACAATCGGTCAAAAAGATAATAGCAAAGGGAATAGCATAAATACCGAAAATTGCAAGAAAAGCTTTATGTTTATAAATTTTACCCTTCATTTATATGAATCCACCTTTATATATTAGAGTGAATATTTTAGCCCTTCTTAAGTAGAATGTTCAAATAAAGGGAAAATATGTATAACAAATAGTAACTTGAATTAAGCTGCTATTTTTTTTTTGGTTGCCGATAAAATCCATTATGGTAACTAAGTTCATATATGATATTTATTAAAAAAGCAGAACAAACTCCCTAACACCAGGAAATTTTTCTGTTGCGTATTAAACACTGAACTATATTTAAAAATTATAATTTTCACTAAAGTGCTCATAATATGGTAAATACGTCAAAAGGAGATACAAAAATGCTTATTAAAAAGATACTGATATTTTTACCAATATTCCTTTTTGTTATTTATTCCCCTACGCACGCATTAGAGATGACGAGTACTTTCAGAATTGTAAATGATAAAAACGAGACGATTGCTTCAAAAGAAGTTTCATTTCAAGAAGGTGAGACATTATACGAAGTAACAAAAAGGGCCTTTAACATAGAAGAATCCCAAGGGAATATTATATCTATAAATGGTATCCATTCAATTCCAAAGAAAAATATACATTGGGCTGTTTTTGTAAACAGGAATTTTATAGAGTTAGGTTTAGATGAAGTCACGCTCAATGAAAATGATGAGGTAGTATGGGCTTTGAAAAATTGGGATAATCAAGAAATTTTAAAGTAAATAACATAGAAAATTAAAACATCCTACAAAAAGTAGTTGGTTATTATTCTAACTACTTTTTTGTAAGTTATAATTTCCGATAATGCTGATTATATAAACTAGAGGTGTATATGATATGCAGCTGAAAAGCAGAAAAACCTACCCTGGTGTGTGATAGGGTAGGTTTTTCTGCTACATTATTTAACCAAAGGACTGAAGTCTCACGGCGTCTTGAATAGTTTGCTCAAGATATCAAAATTTATTTATCTACATAAAAGAGAAAAACGAATTATATGAAAATTAGTTTTAATTGAAACGGCTCTTTACAAATGTAAAATTCAGGCGTATAGTACCTACCATACATATATGATCTTGCTATTTTCATACCTTTTATCGCTTAATCCACTAAGGAGTGGGGGACCCATTTTTGTGTGCACTTGCACTTGGGGTGAATCCTTCTGTAAGAAGGTAGGGCTACTCTTAAAGCCCGAATCCGACAGCTAACCTCATAAGCGTTTGGAGAGAAGGTTTGCTTTTATTTGTCCTGGAAAGAACACTAAGCAGAACCTTAGTGTTCTTTTTTGTGTTTTTTTTCTGAGATGGGGAATGATGAGAGTAAACTAATATAAATAATGGCAAAGGGTCCAGGAGGAGTTTAGATGAGTTATTCATCCATAAAACGTTTATTAATTGGGAGGCCACTTAAATCAAAGGAGCTAGGTGAACAAAAGCTAAATAAGGTCAAAGCCTTAGCTATTCTTTCATCCGATGCACTTTCATCCGTGGCATATGGTCCAGAGCAGGTCTTAATCGTACTTGCTACTATTGGAATGATTGCATTTTGGTATTCCATACCTATCGGTATTGGGGTACTTATCCTTTTAACGGCACTTATCCTTTCTTACCGACAAATTATTTATGCCTATCCAGAAGGTGGCGGCGCTTATGTTGTATCTAAACATAACCTTGGAGAGAATGCAGGGCTTATTGCTGGTGGGTCTCTGTTAGTAGACTATATTTTAACCGTATCTGTAAGTATTTCATCTGGAACAGATGCATTAACGTCGGCTTTTCCTGTTCTTCATGATTACAAGGTTATTATCGCTTGCTCATTGGTTATTTTTATTATGGTTTTGAACCTAAGAGGTGTAACAGAATCAGCTTCGGCTTTAGCATACCCTGTCTATTTATTTGTTCTTGCATTGGTTCTTTTAATAGGCGTAGGCATATGGAAAGTAGCCACTGGTCAGGTGTCTCCTGATGTTCATCCGGCTATTGGAACTGCAGTGCCAGGAATTAGCTTATTTTTACTACTACGAGCTTTTTCATCAGGATGTTCAGCCCTTACAGGCGTAGAAGCTATTTCAAATGCTGTAACCAACTTTAGACAACCAGCTGCAAGAAATGCGGTACGTACGCTTGTTGCAATGGGCGTTATTTTAGCTATTTTGTTTTCAGGTGTCATGTTCTTGGCTTATTGGTTTGGAATTGTACCTAAAGCAGAGGAGACGGTTGTTTCACAGCTTGCTTCCCAAGTGTTGGGACGAAATGGTTTCTATTATTTTGTTCAGGGTACAACAGCTTTAATTTTAGTATTAGCTGCCAATACAGGCTTTTCAGCCTTTCCTTTACTGGCTGTTAACTTAGCTGTAGATAAGTATATCCCGCGTATGTTTACGATACGTGGTGATCGTTTGGGCTATTCAAATGAGATTGTGACCCTTGGAATTGCCTCTATCTTGCTTATCATAGCGTTTCACGGTAATACAGAACGGTTAATTCCTTTATATGCTGTTGGCGTATTTATTCCATTTACATTATCTCAAACGGGGATGATTGTTAAATGGTTAAAAGAAAAGCCAGCTGGCTGGCAGGGAAAATTAGTGACCAATTTTATTGGAGCTTTTATTAGTTTCACGGTACTGATTATTTTCTTTACAACAAAATTCTCACAAGTATGGGCTGTTTTAATCTTCTTACCTCTTATCGTCTATGTATTCCACCGTATTAAGAACCATTATGAAGAGGTAGGAAAGCAACTTCGTATTATGCCAGGAGATAAAGAAGCATTAGCATTAGAGGGAAATGTAGTCATTATACCGGTTGCAGGCTTAACAAGGGCTGTCGAGAATTCCATTAACTATGCGAAAATCATTGGAGACACAGTTATTGCGGTCCATGTGGCATTTGACCGTGAAAGTGAAAAGAGAATGGAAGAGATATGGAACGAACGATATCCTGATATACGCTTAGTTACATTCTACTCACAATATCGAAGTTTAGTTGGACCTCTTTTACGCTTTATTGATCGTGTAGAAGAGCGAGCTGATGATAGTCATATGGCTGTCACCGTGTTAATTCCGCAATTTATCACAAGAAAAAGCTGGCATAACGCATTGCATAACCAATCAAGTTTATTACTAAGGGCACACCTTCTTTATCGAAAAAATGTCATTGTGACAACATTGCCTTATAAATTTAAGAAATAAAAAAGCAAACCCCTTTTCATATGTATGAAAAGGGGTTTAATTCGATCATTCATCTTGTGTTAAGAAAAACAGATCACATTTAGAATAACCGACATTACATCATCTTAATTAAGCATTTCTTTACTGAATAATTTATCCTGCATAAGATTACTGATTGGTAAACTTCTGTGAATGATTTGATCAGCACCTGCATGCCTTGCATTTACAATCTGTTTAGAAGTTAGAATTTCAACAACACTGTAAATAGAAGGCTTCACTCCCTTACAAGCAATAAGAGATAAAATTGAATTTATATCAGCATGTTCCTCTGTCTGGTCTGGATCGGCTGTTATAAGTACTTTTTCGGCATGTTGAATATTCGCTTTTACTAATGTTTCGGGATCTTGGGGATCTCCCTTAATAAAATAAAGATGGTCAGGTAACAAGTGAGTTTCCTCTAGTGTGCTATCAATCAAAACAATCTTAGTTAGAGATAAAGACTCGCCAAAACAAGAAAGAAGATTCTTGACTCGTTCATTCCAACCAATAATCACAAAATGGTTATTCCCTATATACATAAACGTATACTCCTTTAAAACCATAAGGCAGGTAAAGTAAAAAAACTACCTATCGAACTTAGTTAAATAATTAATTATACTCTCTCAATGCCCCACCCTACAGCACCATAATTAGAAATTCTTATCATCATTATCTCCCATTTTATAGAAAGCAGACTAGATAACCTAGTTGCTCAAGTTATACTCCCATCTCTTGTCTTAATAATTTATTATCTATTTTTTCTATATAGAAATCTTCCTTGGTATGAGTGAATAAATAGATAAAAAAGAACGCTCAATATACAGGAACGTCCCTTTTATCACTTTTGATTCTCTTTTATCCCTGAAAGAAATGACTTGTTTCGTAAGCCAGCGCGACGTATATAGGCTTCCACTGTAATATCTACATCTAACTTTGGAAAGTACACATCGTTCCATTCCTTTTTTAATTTCTTAAATTGATTTGGCCTAGTACGGTGAACCACTTCGCCAAACCCCAAGATATCCGTTTTGTTTTTTTGCGCACGTTCAATAGCTGTCTTCAGCTCTTTTTTAATTTCTTTCCTCAGCGATTGTTCGATTTTTGTAATGACCTTTGGATTAGTGATATCAACAGGTACCTCTATTTCACTAAGATCTCCTTCAACACGCGTATGAACAGAAATATGAGGGTGACCATTCTTCACTTGGGCAGACACACTTGTTTTTTGGCGTACAGTTTGATAGGCAATCGATTCTCTTTTCCCTCCCCAATTAATATTAATATCCGTTCCTTGGATTTTGTCGAGAATCCATACTGTCCCTCTGGCTGGTTTTCCATACAGCCAATCCACTAACTTTCCTTGTTTTAAGACAGCAATTCCGGAAGCTTGAAGCGTGGCTGCAGGTGAACTCTCTTGAAGGTTATCCAGTTTTTGTGCTTGCTGGGCATTCCCAACTAGGCGAAATCCTGATACGACGGCTCCTCTTCCAGGAGACTCAAGGCTTTTCATCACCTCTTGGAGTGATATTTTTACATTCTCTCCCCATTTTCTTTCCGTAAATTCTAAAGTTTTTAGTACTTTATTGGCAGGGATCTTATCAACTGGTGTTAACGTTTTCACAAGATCAGCTGCGGTCGAATGGTTCGCAATCACAAGAGAGGAAGTATTCCGAAATTCCGGATCTCGATCAAACGCATCAATTAATGTATTAAGTCCTTCTTCTTTGGCCAGTTCTTCACCAACCACCATCAAATTTGTATGAGCATAATACAATCTCCGCGAAATACTGCTGGAGGCTCGTCTACTTGCTTCGACTAGATTGTCTCCCGAAGCTGAATAGATTGTAATAGGTGGACTTTGTGCACCACCACCTCCTTGCATACCTCCTGCCACATTCCCTGGATTAATAATTTGGAACGTTAGATGATATTTCCCTCCTTTAGTTTTGTCGACACCCATTGCTGATACAATGGCCAGGTCAGTTAACTCCTTTTTACTCCAACAACTGGAGAGCAAGACCATCATCGTCACCAGCAGTAAAAGAAAAGTCCCTTTACGCTTCATTGTTGTCACCTTCTTCGCGGTCTTTGTTTGAAAGCATAAAAAATGAACCCTTTAACATCGGAACTTCTCCCCACCTTCACTTAACGAACGATGTAGTCTGAACGGTTTCCTGTTTAATGATGTTAAGATTCGTTCATGGTGAATCCTGAATATGTTCTACTGTATAATCCGTACATTGATTTGTAGTATCATGGTGACAATTCTTTATTATGTTTTGATTTTCAAAGGATATAGACATAGTTTCAGTACCTTCTTATCTTTGGATATTTTAACCATACATCGGATTTTTATGTGAAAGTGAATAAAAGTGTTTCTATGCCATACTAGAAGAAAGAGAAGAAGAGGATGATGGGGATAACATAGCATGAAATAGATAAAAAAGCCCATCGACCTAAGTGGATGGGCTTTATCTTTCCTATATGAATTGTTAAACTAACTAACGCGTTTTTTAATTTTTGGTTCAGGCTTTATTAGTAGGGAGGATAAAAATTCATAAATAATTGCGAATAGCAAGGGTTGTTTACGCTCCTTCAGTCTATATTTAACTTGACTTACATGTAATCATAAAAATAAAAAGTAAAAACTGAATTGTATTACATGGAGCAAGTGGGAAATTAGCATCGTAACATCATACAAATAGATTATAGTAAAAAAAGATAATTTCTCATAGCCCTATTTCAAAAAAATTATTAAATAATATTTCCCTTTTTTTTCTACCCAAAATGCTTTTGAACTTAAATGTAATTAGTTATAGATTAGAAATGGATCGTTCAAAATTACGTATACTTTTCCCTATTTGTAAAAGTATAGATTCACAAATAAAAAGCTCCTTATCATAGAAGAAATAGAGCATTTTACCATGTTGTTTCCGATAATTTTGATTATGTAAATTTACTTCTAATAAATTACACTTAATAGATATGAAACTCCTTTGTCTCTATCCACAAAGGAGTTTCATATCTATTAGAATAGTGAGGAATATTACCTCTAGTTAAACTTGATAGACGAAATGAGAGAATTCAATACCGATTTTAACTGTTCACTCGTTGTAGGATCTAAAATTTCGATTTTATTATTGATTTTGGTCCCTACAGTACCAATTCGTAAAGTGCTTTCTTTTGGAATTTTCGCTTCAATCATCTCTAATGTAAGCATAATGGATTCGTGAGCTTTATCCCCACCTGAACTACGTGAAGAAGCACTAATAACAGCTACTGGTTTATTCACAAATTCTCCCGAAGATACAATCCAATCAAGAGCATTTTTTAAGGATCCTGGGACTCCCCTAGCATATTCCGGTGTACATATTATTACACCATCAGCTAATTTCAGCTGGTTACGTAAGTCCTTAACAGGATCAGGAGGAATATCAGTATCTATTTCAGGATTGAAATGAGGAAGGTGTTCCAATACTTGGTAAAATTGGAAATCAGTATTTTCAGGTCTTAGATTAGAAATAGCGTACAAAACATTTGTATTAGAAGATTTTTTACGCAAACTGCCTGAAATAGCGAGTATCTTTATTCTGTTTTTATCCATGATATTATCCTGCTCCCTCATTATTTATACGGTTTTCATCATATTATTTAAAATATCATAAACCAATTGGAAAGTAATGAAACCATCATCTTCTAGAAAATGACCACCCTTTTCAACAGGATAAAAAGATGCATCCAATTGTTTGGATAAATTTTGGCTTAATTCACAAGGAACAATATAGTCATCTTTTGCAGCAATAACAGCACGTGAATTAGCTGCAGAAATTATTTTTTGATAATTCACTTCTTTAACTGTAAAAGGATCCAGTGAAGGTAAAGATGATAGTCGTTCAGAAAAGCCCGAAACAAGAATAAATCCTCCAAACTCTGGTAACGGATCTAATTGTTCTAGATAGTTCAATAGTGTAATAGATCCTAAGCTATGTGCTACAAAATAAGTATTGGTATCTAAATTCTTTATTTTGTTAGCCAATGTTTCCAACCAGTCTTCTTTCTTTGGGTCAGACGAATTTGGCATGTGAAGAACCGAAACTTGATGATCGTCTGCTATTAATTTTCCTTTTAACCATGGGAACCAATGACTAGATGGTGAAGCCCCGTATCCATGGATAATATGTATCTGTTTTCCCATTGTTACTCTCCCCTTCTTTTATAGATATAAAAACAGTATATTACTAATCGAAACCTATATGATAGAACAAAGACTTGAATTAGCAGCGAAAAAATTTTTTGAACGAAGATTCCTTTTTGGTGCTGATAATTGTGATTATGGTAACTAGAAACAAAAGTATATGTTATTATATTCCAGGAGGTGAGAGAATTTTGAATATGGGCTTAGGAGTTATGTTAATACTTATGAAGTATAATAAACTAAATTCCATATGGTATTTTATGCTAATTTAGATTGAGGGGAGAATCATATTGGAGAAAGCAATAGTTATCGGAGGAAGCATTGCTGGGAAACTAGCTGCTAAAGCCCTATCACATACTTTTCGGCAAGTAATTGTTCTAGAAGCTGGGGAAAAGTGCGAGGAGAAAGCCCCTAGAAAGAGATTGCCTCAAAGTTATCATCCACATGTTTTATTAAAAGGAGGAGAACAAGCAATTGAGAAGTTGTTCCCTCACTTCTTTAATCAATTAATCGAGGATGGCAGCGTTATAAATAACTTTACAAAAGATTTAAAGTGGCACCATTTTGGTTCCTGGAAAAAACGATTTTTAGGAGAATTAGAGATGATTCAACAAAGCCGCCCTATGTTAGAGTGGCATTTGCAACATCGTATTGAACAAATTCCTAATATTACAACCGAGTATGAAACAAAGGTCGAGCAACTACTATTAGATCATCAATGTAATAAAATATCCGGGGTACGAGCTCGCTCCCTTAAGACAGGAAGCGAAAAAGAAATTCTTGCAAATGTTATTATTGATGCTAGTGGGTTTGGTTCAAAGAGTGTAGAGTGGCTAAAATCATATGGTATAGAAGTTAAGGAAGAGAAGGTTGGGATTAAGCTTTTTTACGCGACCAGATTCTTTCGTCTGAAGAATCAAGACCGACCTGACTGGTGTAATCTTCTAATCTCTCCTAGTTTCCCTGATAACCCTTATGGTGCATATATTCAAAGGATTGAAGGGAATCGTTTTTCTATCACCTTTAGTGGTTATGCTAACGAAAATGCACCAAGAACAACTGAGGAGTTTTTCTCTTATGCACAAAAGTTACCTGTACCTGATGTACTTCATTTCCTAGAACAAGTAGAACCAATTTCAGAAATAAAAATACATGCAATTCCTTATCAAGTACGTCGACGCTTTGACCTTGCCAATGTTCCAGAAGGTTTCTTAGTGGTTGGAGACGCTCACTGTCGTTTTGATCCGGTATTTGGACAGGGAATATCTGTTGCTGCTATGGAAGCCTTAGAGTTACAACGCTATTTTAGGAATTTTGCATATCCTAATAAAAGGTTTACCAAAACACTTCACAAGAGATTTTCTACTCTTATTGCAACTCCATGGGATATGGCAATTACAGAGGCATTTCGTCATCCCGATATTAATGGGGAGAAACCTTTCATACAGCCGATTAAACAATGGTATAGTAAGAAAGTTTACCAGCTTTCGGCTTCTGATCCTGAGATTTACCTTAGATTAGTTAGAGTGATGAATTTACTACGCCCTCCTTTACATCTTTTCCATCCTAGAGTTGGAGTCGCTATATTGACCAATCGGAAGAAAAAAAGTAAGAAACAAGTAAATAGTCCGAAATCAGCTCCCTATGAAAATTGATATACGGATGTTGGGTTCCATATGGAAACGTAATGAAAATTTTCATATGATAGACATTATTGAATATATTACAAGCAACTCCAAAATTTCAAACAATTACATAAAGGAGAAAATTTAATATGAACAGGCTGTTAATTTTGACGATAGCTTCGGAAATGTTTCTTTTGCTATCTTTTCTGATCATTTTACTAACAACCGGAAAAACAAAAAGGAGTATTTTCTTGATACCCTTACTTATTATTGGAGGCTTCCCACTTCTCTATTTAGCTATAGACCATATGAACAGCCACTATATGGACGCTAATATTGGATTGGGTCTTGCCTTTATGTTTACCTGGATATATAGTGCAATTGCCTTTGTCGTTGCTATTATTCTCATAGTAAGAAGAAAAAGAAAGAATAATATTTCAAAAGAACAGTAATGTTGGTTCTGGTGTAAGAAATCCAATATAAATGGAGGAATATGAATGAAACACCTTGTTGTATATGCCCATCCACATCCAGAAAGTTTTAATTATTCTATAATGGAAACCATTGTTCAAGCCTTAGAGAACAATGGTCATGAGGTTGTTGTGAGAGACTTGTATGCATTAGATTTTCAACCTGTACTGAAACCTGAAGATACGGATGCTATGAAATCTGGCCATATCCCAGATGATATTAAAACGGAACAAGAATTCATTACTCAATCAGATGTAATAACATTTATATATCCAATTTGGTGGGCTGGTCTTCCTGCCATTATCAAAGGCTATGTAGATCGTGTATTTTCTTATGGCTATGCGTATGCTTATGGTGAGGAAGGAATTATTCAGTTACTCAAAGATAAGAAAGGTTTGATAATTAATACTCACGGTGCTCCAAAAGAGATGTATGACAAAATTGGAATGACAGCTGGGTTAAAAATTACATCAGATGTTGGGATATTTGAGTTTACAGGAATTGAACCTATAGATCATTTATTGTTTGGAAATGTCTCTGAACATCTTGAGGAGTCAGTGCTGAAGGAAATGCTAAAACAAATTAAAGAGAGAATAAATTCTATTTTTTAGAAGGATACAAAAATGACTACAAATAAAAAGAGATCCTTATTTATTTTAGGGCTCTCTTTTTTATTTACTACTGATATTTCACATTATGTAAACATAACATAATGGATTTTCTAGGAACCTAAGCAAGCAAACGAGCCATTGATGCATAAGGGCTCGCCTAAAATCAACATTTATACATCGTTGATTTATTAACATTTCGAGCCCTTGCTAAATAATATGTTCTACATAAGAAAGGAGAACTTTATGCTCCATTTCATTCAGAGACATCAATTATCGAATTCGATTAATCCTCCTCCCCACCATTTTCTTTCCAACTTTTTTGTAGTTTCCGAATATAAATGATTTGACCAATGTGATATGCGTTATGAGTAGTTAAATTTCCAAGTACCTCCCACCACTTTACATGTTCAGAAAAACCATTTACATCTCTTTCGACTTTTTCCTCAGTTAATAACTCTTGCCATTGTAACAGGACTTCTAATAGTCGATTTTTTAAATGATCAAATGGTTGATTTTCGGCAATTATAAAGCTTTTATTATTATTTTCTATAGAAGGTACTGCATTGACATGAGACTTTTGATATCTAATTTGCCATGTTTCATTCCAGTAAAGTAGATGTTGCACAATCTCAGCTATACTATGACTATCCTTGTTAGGCTTCCATAAAGCCTCTTCTTCTGACAAGTTTTCAATTGAAGCTGAAAATGGCTGGTACCAGCTAGGGTCATTAGCATTTGCTAACAGTTGATCGGCTAAAACATCCTTCGCGTGAAACATGATTTCCATCCCCTTTATAAAAAATTTCCAATCTATTCATAGGAAAAATCAAAATTATGTAAAGATGCCTTGTTGAAAATGTCATAAATCTATTTTCTTTCCACTGACATACATTCTCTTATATATAGTTATTTTCCTTTTTCATTCAACCACTACTCTTCATTTGGTTAACAAATAAAAACTATACATTTTTACATTAGAAGAAAATATTTTTGTTTATTTAAAGGGCTTTTTGGTTCCTGTAAGAGGTATTATGTTAACTATCTTTGTATAGAGTATACAGCTAAAAAAAGAAAAACCTACCTTTGCAAGATGGAGGTAGGTTTTTCTTTAATCATGTCAGATTTTTGATTC
>NZ_JAQMYN010000033.1:0-15635 GCF_028369225.1 Priestia sp. AB | reverse complement strand
ACTTGAAAAAGACTAGCTATTTTAGCTAGTCTTTTTTTGTATGTTCATTTAAGTAACAAGAAATTAAGTAAGGAATCTTTTGAGCCGTAACTTCAAGGAACCTCAAGATAAATGGGTAATCTTTCGAAGAGTATGTATGCAATAATTCATACCACCACTCTGTTTCATAACGTGAAATCATACTTAAATTATAAAGTAATAAGTAATGTGCCAACATCTCAGGGAAATATAAGCAGCTATCTTTTTCCAAAGGTGCATGCAGCGTGTTATTTTGGAAATTGTACATAAAAGGTGAACAATTATATAAACAGCTTGAAGGATCAAGAATACATATCTGACCTTCTGCCAGAGACAATGATAGGTGGGAACGCTCTTTTAAAAAAGAGTAGAGCCTTTCGTGATTCATATGATAA
Source organism: Priestia sp. AB (assembly GCF_028369225.1). Taxonomy (NCBI): domain Bacteria; kingdom Bacillati; phylum Bacillota; class Bacilli; order Caryophanales; family Bacillaceae; genus Priestia; species Priestia sp. AB. Next base: position 15,222 of record NZ_JAQMYN010000033.1, on the reverse strand, counting down.
CACCGTGTAACTTGTTCAGGAATAGACAAAGAGGTAGCTGGAAGCGACCCAATAGTTGTTAAATGGGAAAATGATCTAGTACCCAAATTTAAAAATAATGTATCTAATTCCGGTACGCACGACAACAGATAATTCATTGTATATTTACTACCTTCCAGTTGTTTCACATGAAACAATTCTTCTCCTACTTGTGAAAACAAACCGCTTTTTTGGATCTTAACTTCATCATCTAAAAAATCATAACTTTGTTTTTTTCTTTTTCGTGTTGATACTCCATGTGCTAACACCGCTGTATTTTCTGGATATACTGGGTTTTGCGTTAACAAACAGGCTTTTAACAGCTGTGACATTCCATAAAATAATAAAACTGGTTGAACTGATACAGGAGATTGTGCCGCAACTTGATAATAATTTTTACTGTGTTCCAGATAATAAATAAAGGGGTAACTGTTTTTAAAGCTATGTTGCTCTGCATCGCTATAATTCAATTTTTGATAGCGCTTTTTTAAAAAGTCTTGTACAAAAGGAACGGAGAAAAATAAATTGTAGGACGTCCAAACATCATTAAATTTATGCAACTAAATCACCTTTTCTTTTTATTAGAATTATCTGATATCTAGTGAAGTTATTGACAGGTACATATCTGCTTGTTAATCTACTAATAATATTCTGTCGTTTAAAGGAGGATTCTATAATGTGGGAAAGCAAATTTTCTAAAGAAGGCTTAACATTTGATGACGTTTTACTGGTGCCAGCAAAATCTGAGGTACTACCTAAAGACGTTGATATGAGTGTTGAACTAACAAAAACATTAAAATTAAAGGTGCCGTTCATCAGTGCAGGAATGGATACAGTTACAGAAGCTGAAATGGCTATTGCGATGGCTAGACAAGGTGGTTTAGGTATCATCCACAAAAACATGTCGATTGAACAGCAAGCAGAACAAGTTGATAAAGTAAAACGTTCTGAAAGTGGTGTTATCACGGATCCTTTCTTTTTAACTCCTGAAAACCAAGTATTTGCTGCTGAACATCTAATGGGCAAATATCGTATCTCAGGTGTGCCGATTGTCAACAACGAAGAAGAACAAAAATTAGTTGGAATCCTTACAAACCGCGACTTGCGTTTTATCCAAGATTATTCAATGCAAATTGCTGATGTAATGACAAAAGAAGAATTGGTTACTGCCCCAGTAGGAACGACTTTAGAAGAAGCAGAGAAAATTCTACAGCAATACAAAATTGAAAAGTTACCTCTTGTAGATGACAATGGCGTATTAAAAGGCCTTATCACAATTAAAGACATTGAAAAAGTAATTGAGTTTCCAAATGCAGCTAAAGATCAACAAGGTCGATTATTAGTTGGAGCAGCTGTTGGCGTAACAGCTGATTCAAACGTTCGTATCGAAAAATTAGTACAAGCTGGCGTTGATGTTATCGTTATTGATACAGCGCATGGACATTCACAAGGCGTTTTAGATACGGTAAGCAGCATTCGCGAGGCATATCCAGAGTTAAATATTATTGCTGGTAACGTAGCAACTGCTGAAGGTACAAAAGCATTAATTGAAGCAGGAGCAAACGTAGTAAAAGTAGGAATTGGACCTGGTTCAATTTGCACAACTCGTGTTGTAGCTGGTGTAGGCGTTCCACAGATTACAGCAGTATATGACTGTGCAACTGAAGCTCGTAAGCACGGTGTAGCTATTATCGCAGATGGCGGTATTAAATACTCTGGAGATATTGTAAAAGCACTTGCGGCTGGTGGACATACAGTAATGCTAGGAAGCCTTCTAGCAGGGACGACAGAAAGTCCTGGAGAAACAGAAATCTACCAAGGTAGACGCTTTAAAGTGTACCGTGGAATGGGCTCTGTAGGAGCTATGGAAAAAGGAAGTAAAGATCGATACTTCCAAGAAGATAATAAAAAATTAGTCCCAGAAGGTATCGAAGGACGTTTGCCTTACAAAGGACCTGTAGCAGATACTTTATATCAAATGATTGGCGGTTTACGCGCAGGAATGGGTTACTGTGGTTCAGCTAACTTAGAAGCGTTACGTGAACAGGCACAATTCATTCGTATGACTGGAGCAGGTTTAAGAGAAAGCCACCCACATGATGTACAAATCACAAAAGAATCTCCTAACTATTCTATGAGATAATCATGAATGTTAAAAAACACGTTTCCCTATTAGGGAAACGTGTTTTTTATGTCATGGATCATAAATGTAACAGTACTTCTTTATCTATTTTTTTAAATTTTAGTATGATAAAATTACATTTATGTGAGTTTACGTTTGGAGGGTATAGAGTGAGAAACGCAGTACAGAAACAATTAATTTGTGTCATTGCTGTTATGTTAATGGCCAGCGTATTTTTTGTCTCTACACAAGCATCAGCTGCTCCTAAAACAGATGATATTGGCGTTGAAGCAGATGCAGCGATCTTAGTAGAGGCAAGTACGGGGAAAGTATTATACGGGAAAAATACGGATGCTTTATTAGGTATTGCAAGCATGACAAAAATGATGACGGAATACCTAGTATTAGAATCCATAAAAGATAAGAAATTATCTTGGGATCAACGTGTGCCAGTTAGTAAATATGCAGCTAAAATTTCTCAGGATTATGGATTATCGAATGTACCGTTAATTGAAAACCAAAAATACACGGTGAAAGAATTATATGATGCCATGGCTATTTACTCAGCTAATGGAGCTGCAATTGCTTTAGCTGAAGCTGTCAGTGGTTCTGAAGAAAACTTTATTAAGTTAATGAACGAAACGGCAAAAAGATTAAATATGGGTGAATCAAAATTTGTCAATTCCACAGGTCTTTCTAATTCTCTGTTAAAAGGAATGTATCCAAAAGGAACGAAGGAAGAAGATGAGAACCTTCTATCGGCTCGGGCAGTTGCTACCCTTGCTTATCACTTAATTCATGATTATCCAGAATCTTTGGAAGTAGCTAAAACTCCTTCTAAGATGTTTAGACAAGGACAACAAGGCGAAACAAAAATGAACAATTGGAATAAGATGCTCCCAGGTTTTTCAGCTGCCTACAGCGGCGTAGACGGTTTAAAAACTGGCCATACAGATTTTGCAGGTCAATGTTTCACTGGGACTGCAGAGCGTAACGGGGTAAGATACATAACAGTTGTAATGAATGCTAAGGAAAACGGCAAGTCTACGGAAGCTGCTCGTTTTTCCCAAACAAAAAAGATATTGGATTATGCTTTTAGTCATTTTCAGTTAAAAGAAGTAGTGCCTGCTAACGGCGAGATTAAGGGGCATGAAACAATTGATGTTGCTAAAGGAAAATCAAAAGAAGCTTCCGTTTCTCCAAAGAATTCGGTAAAGATTATTACCGAAAAAGGTCAAAAAGATCATACTAAAATCAACTTTAAGTTAAACGATAAAGTTATGAACGATCAAAAAGTTGTTGCTCCTATTAAAAAAGGAGAAACAGTTGCTTATGTGAGTGCAACAAACAGCAATCTTAAAGATTTAGGCTATGTAGGAGGTCAAACTACAGATAGCATGACGCAGGTTGTGACAAACGAATCTGTTGAAAAAGCTGGATGGTTCTCTCTCGCTATCCGCAGTATTGGCAACTTCTTCAGCGATATTTGGATGAATGCTGCAAATACAGTGAATAACTGGTTTTAATGATAACTCAAGAGAAAGAAGAGATACTACAAGAGAGTATCTCTTCTTTTTATTTTTAGATTTGTTTGTATATAATCTATAAATTAGATAGGAATTTTCCGAAAAATGCGGTAAAATAGACACTAAGTTTTGAATTTTGTATATACACTAAAAATTATTGTGAAACACTTGATACAGGAGGAAGACAAACATGAATAACATTACAGGTACTGATCGTGTAAAACGGGGAATGGCGGAAATGCAAAAAGGCGGCGTTATCATGGACGTGATCAATGCAGAGCAAGCAAAAATTGCAGAAGCAGCAGGCGCTGTTGCCGTTATGGCATTAGAGCGTGTTCCAGCTGATATCCGTGCAGCAGGCGGCGTGTCTCGTATGGCAGACCCAACAATTGTTGAAGAAGTGATGAATGCTGTGTCCATTCCAGTTATGGCAAAAGCTCGTATTGGCCATATTGTTGAAGCACGCGTGCTAGAAGCGATGGGTGTAGACTACATCGATGAAAGTGAAGTGTTGACTCCAGCTGATGAGGAGTTTCATTTAAATAAAAATACATTTACGGTTCCATTTGTGTGCGGTTGCCGTGATCTTGGCGAAGCATCTCGTCGTATTGCTGAAGGAGCTGCAATGCTTCGTACAAAGGGCGAACCAGGGACAGGAAACATCGTGGAAGCAGTACGTCATATGCGTCAAGTAAACGCTCAAGTACGTAAAGTTGTGGGCATGGACGAAGATGAGTTAATGACAGAAGCTAAACTATTAGGTGCACCTTATGAGTTATTACTGCAAATTAAACGTGAAGGTCGTTTACCGGTTGTAAACTTTGCAGCAGGCGGTGTAGCAACACCAGCAGATGCAGCGTTAATGATGCAGCTTGGAGCAGACGGCGTGTTCGTTGGATCAGGAATCTTTAAATCAGACAACCCTGAAAAGTTTGCACGTGCAATCGTGGAAGCAACAACACATTATCAAGACTATGAACTGATTGCAAACTTATCAAAAGGGTTAGGAAGTGCAATGAAAGGGATTGAAATTTCATCATTATTACCAGAAAACCGCATGCAAGAGCGTGGATGGTAATTTAAAGGGAGTTTTGACAAAATGGTAAAAGTAGGCGTGTTAGGATTACAAGGTGCCTTTCGCGAGCATGCACAAGCATTAGAAGCAGCAGGCGCTGAAGCCATTATCATAAAAAAAGTTGAACAGCTAAACGAAATAGATGGTTTAATCCTACCGGGCGGGGAAAGCACAGCGATGCGTCGTCTGATTGACAAATATGACTTTATGGAACCTCTTCGCCAGTTTGCACAAGCAGGTAAACCGGTATTTGGTACGTGTGCGGGTTTAATTTTACTTGCAGGACAAGTCGTTGACCGTGAAGAGCCCCATTTAGGTGTTATGGATATTACGGTAGCTCGAAACTCGTTTGGGCGTCAACGGGATAGCTTTGAAGCTGCCTTAAATATTAAAGATATCGGTGAAGATTTTATAGGCGTATTTATCCGTGCTCCGCATATTGTAGAAGTAGGAGAAAACGTTGAAGTCTTAGCTATGCATAACGACCGAATCGTTGCGGCAAGACAAGGTCAATTCTTGGGATGTTCGTTTCATCCAGAATTGACAGATGATGCCCGCATGGCGCAGTATTTTGTAGCAATGGTTGAAGAAGCTTCAAAAAAACCTGTATAAATGAATTGCATCTTGTAAAGACTTGTAGTACATTATGATTAATAAAAATGATATTGGTATAAAGCGTTGATAGGAAATAGTAATAAGATTTTTGATTTCAAGAGAGTCGATGGCTGGTGTGAATCGATAATCAATTCTTATGAATCCGTCCTGGAGCAAGCTGTCGAAAAAGTAGTAGGCAGTTTCGGTTCATCCGTTATCTGGTTTAAGAGGAAGGCTTATTTTAGCTTTCAATTAGGGTGGCAACGCGGGTAAACTCTCGTCCCTTTCATGGGGATGAGAGTTTTTATTTTGCCCTTTTATACTAAAGGAGGTACTAAGTATGTTAGATTTAAAATTTTTACGTGCTAATTTTAATGAAGTAAAAGAAAAGCTCAAGTTTCGTGGTGAGGACTTAACGGACTTAGGTCGCTTTGAAGAGTTAGATGCAAAACGCCGTGAGCTAATTGCTCAAACAGAAGAGTTAAAAAGCAAGCGAAATGAAGTATCACAGCAAATTGCACAATTGAAGCGTGAAAAACAAGATGCTGATCATTTAATCGTTGAAATGCGTGAAGTAGGAGATCGCGTAAAGCAATTGGATGAAGAGCTTCGCAGCGTTGAAGAAGAATTAGAACTATTGCTGCTTTCAATTCCTAACGTTCCACATGAAAGTACGCCTGTAGGTGAAACTGAAGATGATAACGTAGAAGTTCGCAAATGGGGAGAAATTAAACAATTTGATTTTGAACCAAAACCGCATTGGGATTTAGGAACAGATTTAAATATTTTAGATTTTGAAAGAGCTTCGAAAGTAACGGGAAGCCGCTTTGTATTTTATAAAGGGTTAGGTGCAAGATTAGAACGCGCTCTTATTAACTTTATGATGGATTTACATATGGATGAGCATGGTTATGAAGAAATTCTTCCTCCATATATGGTGAATCGCACAAGCATGACAGGAACAGGGCAGCTTCCTAAATTTGAAGAAGATGCATTCAAGATTAAAGAAGAAGATTATTTCTTAATTCCTACAGCTGAAGTACCAGTTACAAATTTACATCGTGATGAAATTTTAAGCGGAGATCAGCTTCCAATTGCTTATACAGCGTATAGTGCTTGCTTCCGCTCAGAAGCAGGCTCTGCAGGAAGAGATACACGTGGTCTTATTCGTCAGCATCAGTTTAATAAAGTAGAACTCGTTCGCTTTGTTAAGCCAGAAGATTCTTATGATGAATTAGAAAAATTAACGGGCCATGCTGAAAAGGTTCTTCAACTATTAGGTTTACCTTACCGAGTTCTAAGCATGTGTACAGCTGACTTAGGTTTCACAGCAGCCAAAAAGTATGATATTGAAGTTTGGATTCCAAGTTATGAAACGTATCGTGAAATTTCTTCTTGTTCAAACTTTGAAAGCTTCCAAGCTCGCCGTGCTAATATTCGCTTCCGCCGTGATACAAAAGCAAAACCAGAACATGTTCATACACTAAACGGTTCTGGCTTAGCAATTGGCCGTACGGTAGCTGCAATTTTAGAAAACTACCAGCAGGAAGATGGATCAATTCAAATTCCAGAAGTGCTGCGTCCATATATGGGAAATAAAGAATTTATCTCTAAATAAAAGTAGAAGATGTTCATTAAGAATTAATTCTTAATGAACATATTTTTTAAAAAAATCAATAAAAGAGTTGACTTCATTATTTGTATATGATAAATTAATACTTGTCGATACGGAGGAATACCCAAGTCCGGCTGAAGGGATCGGTCTTGAAAACCGACAGGGGTGTTAAAGCCCGCGGGGGTTCGAATCCCTCTTCCTCCGCCATATTTGACTTATAATGCAATTAACATAGCGCGATAAATTGGAGATTGGAAAACCGTTACTTATAAGTAACGGTTTTTTATTTGTTAAAAATGCCGCTTTATCTATTAAAGCGGCATTTTTTTATAGATGACGACGTTTTAGCTTTTCATTATGTTGTAAAAAGCGAGCCACTTTTTCAACAATTGATTCAATTGAATCAGGATCCTTGATAAGGTCGTATTCTCTAATATCTAAACGAAGAATAGGGCAAGCCGTAAAGTTATTAATCCAGTCTTCGTATCGGGCGTGCATCTCTTTCCAATAATCAAGAGGCGTTTGCTGTTCCATTGGTCGCCCTCTTTCTTGAATGCGATCTACAATATCTTCGAAGCTGCCTTCCAAATAAATGAGCAGATCCGGATGAGGAAAATATGGAGTCATAACCATTGCATCGAACAAGCTTGTATATGTTTCATAGTCTACTTTAGACATCGTTCCTTTTTCAAAATGCATCTTAGCAAAGATACCGGTATCTTCGTAAATGGATCTGTCTTGGATGAAGCCGCCGCCATACTCGAAAATTTTCTTTTGTTCTTTAAAGCGTTCCGCTAGAAAATATACCTGTAGGTGGAAGCTCCAACGTTCAAAATCTCCATAAAATTTGTCCAGGTAAGGGTTGGAATCTACTTTTTCAAACGATGTGCGAAATTGGAGAGCATCAGCCAATGATTGAGTCATTGTAGATTTCCCAACTCCAACTGTACCCGCTATCGTCAACACAGCATCATTAGGAATGTTGTATTTCGATCGTAAGTTTATCATTACATACTCCTTTTTAACATACTTTCTTGAACCTCTGATAAGATTCTATTTAAGTGTTGTTTATTTTGTACAAAATCTATTTCATCACCGTCATAACGTAAAATGGTTACATCAGGATTATTTTGTTCAAACGCCGACATAGCCTTTTCATAATCATCACTTAGCCTCGCAAGGTAGTGAGGATCGATGTTTCGTTCAATTTCTCTTCCGCGCATTTTAATCCGCTTTAACAAGGTATCTAAACTGGCATTTAAATAAATAATAATGTTCGGAGCTGGCATATCAGCCGTTAAGATGTGGAAGATTTGTACATATTTTTTATACTGTTCATCTTTTAACGTTTGCTCAGCAAAAATCATGTTTTTCATAATATGATAATCTGCTACAACAGGTTTTTTATAAGATAAGAACCCTTTTTGAATATCCTCCAACTGCTTATATCGATTACATAGAAAAAACATTTCGGTTTGAAAACTCCACTCGTTGATATTTTCATAAAATTTCCCGAGAAATGGATTTTCATCTACGATTTCTTTTAAAATTTCGAATTGAAATGCTTGTGCAATCTCTTTAGCTAGAGAGGTTTTTCCGACACCGATGGGTCCTTCTACTGAAATAAAAGGTGTGCCTTGCATTCATTTGCCTCCTTCATGACCACTCGTTCAAAAAAAACAGACAAAAAATATTTTAACATAGAGAAGGAGAATAAGGGGAAAAGAAATTTCTTTCAGTAAGAAGAATAACAAAAAGCCTACTGTTCACAGTAAGCTTTCCCTATTTATGGCTGTGTCACTCTTTTTGTAATTTTGAAGTTGTCTTCAATCAAGAGCCAGTTTTGCGGGAAATCTAAGCCTAGTTTCCAGTAGGCCATTCCTCTAAGTTTTAATTCTTTGATTAAATCAAACTTGGCCTGAATAGACCTAGCGTCTTCAAACCATACTTCGTGGGTGCGCTGCTGTTCATCTTTATACCGGAAGAAAGGAGCTTGTGCTTTATTGTCGTATTGAATCGCTACTTTATAGCGAGCTGCCAACTCAATAGCTCGTTGAGGACTAATGGCTTTGGCATATTCTCCTCCTGGTTTGTAAGGAAGTGTCCAATCGTAACCGTATAGGTTTTGACCCATGATAATTTTTGAACTAGGTATTTCAGATACTGCATATTCTAAAACATCACGTACGGGACCAATAGGAGAGACGGCCATAGGAGGCCCACCGCTATATCCCCATTCGTATGTCATCGGAACAACGAAGTTAGCAATCTCTCCAATGGCTTTATAATCATGTGCTTCATACCATTTGCCTTTTTGATCTCGACTTGTTTTCGGAGCTAAAGCGACAGACATAAGAAGTTGCTCATCTTGAAGACGCTTTTTTGCTTTCTGTAAAAATGCAATATAGGCTTCTTTATCTGCCGGACGCAAAAATTCGAAGTCAAAGTGAATGTCTCTGAAATTTTGTTCTTTCGCTGTTTTTACAATATTATTTAAAAGCGTATCTTGAACGTCTTTATTAGTTAAAATTGCTCGGCCGACTTCGTCACTGAATGCGCCGTTTTCAATATTAGCCAATACCATTAAGAAAATGACGTCATTTTCTTTAGCAATAGAACCTAAATTGTTAAGTGGAGGCGCCTTTAGGGAACCGTCTTTTTGCACTTCGAAGTTCGCTGGTCCGAGATAAGTAAGGTATTTTGCATTTTGATTAATCATTTTCTCTGTTTGAGGAGTGATTTTTCGATTGCTTGTTTCAACATACCCTAAAAACTCACCGTTTCTTTTGTTGGGGGAAGGAGGAATTAAGATGCGGCGGCCAGGGGTTAAGGGTGCTGTAACTGAAACATTGTTCGCATTGGCAATAGCCTGATAGCTAACGCCTAATTTTCTTCCTATCTTCCATATAGTGTCCCCGGCTTTTACTGTGTAGTAAGTACCGTTGATTGGAATAACCATAGATTGCCCGATGACGAGTTGATTTGGATTAGGTAATTCATTTGCTCTTATAATTTTCCCTGCGTCTATGCGGAACTGTTTTGCAATACTATATATACTGTCACCTGCTTTAACAGTGTAAATTTGCATAATAAAAAGCCTCCATTTCATATGACTTACTTCCATCATATGAGAAGGCTTTTTACTTAATTCATCAACTCGGTATGTTTGCAAATATGAGCATTTAATACATTATGCATCATTCTCAAAGCAAAGGTATTGTCTTCATCTGCGTTTGAAGCAATACAATCTTCAGGTACAATTAAGTTATACTCACGCATATAAGCATCGTTAGCTGAAAAAAGCACGCATATATTTCCCGCAATTCCTGTTAAAATAAGTGTATGAACATCGAGCTGTGATAGCAAAATATTTAAAGCTGTTCCATAGAAGATAGAATGCTTTGGTTTAATTAAAAAGTAATCAGCGTTTTGTGGTGAAATGTGATGTAGAACGGGTGAGCTTATCTCATTTGTGCAGTGTGTTAAAATGGTTTCTAAGTTTGCTTGCCATAGCTTATAGTGGTCATTGACATAAATGATAGGGATATGTTGAGACGAGGCATATTGTTTTAATTTGGAAATGTTTTGAGCAATTGTTAAAGATTTTTTAGCAAGTATTTTGCCGTTTTTAAATTGAAAATCGTTTAGCATATCAATAATAATTAAAGCAGTTTTAGCGTTCTTCACACAAGGTCTCTCCTTTTCCTGATGTACATAGTAAATAGTTTGACTCAGAAAAAATATAATATGTAAGGTTGGATAAAAAGTGTTAAATGATGAAAAGTATATGAGGTTGGCAATTGATGAAGCATTAAAAGCCAAAGATAAATTAGAGGTTCCCATTGGAGCAGTTATTGTTCAAAATGATGAGGTGGTTGCTTCAGCTTATAACTTACGAGAAACAGAACAGCGATCAGTTGCTCATGCGGAACTTTTAGCAATTGATGAAGCATGTAAGAAACTAAGAACATGGAGATTGGAAGACGCTACGTTATATGTCACCTTAGAACCATGTCCGATGTGTGCAGGTGCTATTGTATTATCAAGAGTGAAAAGAGTTGTGTTTGGCGCTTATGATCCTAAAGGTGGCTGCGCGGGAACATTGTTAAACTTATTAGAGTTTGAAAAGTTTAATCATCAAGCAGAAGTAGTAGGAGGTATGCTAGAAGAAGAATGCGGGAGCCTCTTAACGACCTTTTTTCGTGAGTTGCGTCAACGAAAAAAGGCTGGAAAATAGCGCTAAAAAAGTAAGTTTTCTATAGCGGTTGCATTTTTGAATGAAAAGACGTATACTTGTAAATGCATCAACTTGATGCCCAAACTATTGGTTTCAACTTTGCCGTGCTAAGCGGGGAGGTAGCGGTGCCCTGTACTCGCAATCCGCTCTAGCGAGGCCGAATTCCTTCTTGAGGTTAGCTCATCTTAGGGCCTGCCTTAAGTAAGTGGTGTTGACGTTTGGGTCCTATGCAATGGGAATCTGTGAACCCTGTCAGGTCCGGAAGGAAGCAGCAGTAAGCAGAACCTCCTATGTGCCATGGGGTCGCCTGAACCGAGCTAACTGCTTAAGTAACGCCTGGGGTGGCTAATCGACGGAAGGTGCACGGCAGTTATATACATAAGTTTAGTCTACTCTGTTGGAGTAGGCTTTTTATTTTATCTCTCACTATTTTGAAAAAAAACCTCATAATACGCTATAATGATAACTAATGAATTATATTAAAAGGAGAGGATGTAGTGGCATATCAGGCTCTGTACCGTGTATACCGTCCTCAAAGCTTTAACGACGTAGTCGGTCAACGACATATTATCAAAACACTTCAAAATGCCCTTGTCCAAGAGAAATTTTCGCATGCGTATTTATTTTCTGGGCCTCGAGGGACAGGAAAGACAACAGCTGCTAAAATTTTAGCGAAAGCCGTTAACTGTGAAAAAGCACCCATTGCTGAACCCTGTAATGAATGTGCAACTTGTCGGGGAATTACTGATGGTTCCATTTCTGATGTAATTGAAATTGATGCAGCTTCTAATAATGGAGTCGATGAAATTCGAGATATCCGTGATAAAGTAAAATATGCACCTAGTGCTGTTCGATACAAAGTGTACATTATTGATGAAGTTCATATGCTTTCAATTGGAGCTTTTAACGCTTTGTTAAAAACGTTAGAAGAACCTCCTGCACATGTTATCTTTATTTTAGCTACAACAGAGCCGCATAAAATTCCATTAACGATTATCTCTAGATGTCAGCGCTTTGATTTCAAACGCATTTCGCCAGAAGATATCGTATATCGAATGAAGGAAGTATTAGGTTCTGAAGAGCTAGAAGTAAGCGAGGATGCTCTTTACGAAATTGCGAAAGCTTCAGAAGGCGGCATGCGTGATGCACTTAGTCTTTTAGACCAAGCTATCTCGTATAGTACGGAGAAGGTGAGCTTGGAGGATGTTCTATCCATAACAGGAGCAGTATCACAGTCTTTTATTGTGAAGATCGTCCAAGCTATCTTTAATAAAAACATCGTAGAAGCGCTAGACTCTGTTGAAAGTTTGATTAAAAACGGAAAAGATCCAGCGAGGTTTGTAGAGGACCTCATTTTCTATTATCGCGATGTTCTGCTTTATCAAGCTTCTGAAGAAAATGCATATTTACTTGAAAAAGCAGCGGTTAACGAAGAGTTTAAAGAACTCAGTTCAAAAATGGATAGTGCTTTTATTTATAAAGTCATCGCTGAATTGAACCAAACTCAGCAAGAGATGAAATGGAGTAATCATCCTCGAGTGCTACTTGAAGTAGCTTTAGTAAAATTAGCTCAAAGTTCTACAAATCAAGAGAGTGCTCTTCCATATCAAGACATTTTGCAAAAAATGAATCAAATGGAAGCAGAACTGCAGCAGTTAAAAGAAAAAGGCATTCAAGTTGATCATACAGCTCAGGCAGTGCAAACAGAGAAAAAACAGACAAGACAGTCCAGAAGTCAGTACAAGACGCCTGTTGGGAAGGTAAATGAAGTTCTAAAAAATGCCACTCGGCAGAATTTAGAAACGATTAAGCGATCTTGGGCCCAAGTGTTGGACACATTGAAACAACAAAATAAAGCTTCACATGCAGCGTTGTTATCTAACAGTGAACCGGTTGCGTCTTCAGATCAATCATTTATACTTAAATTCAAATATGAAATTCATTGCAAAATGGCTTCTGAAAATAACAACAATGTACGTGATAATTTAGAGAATATCTTATATACTTTAATTGGCAGCAAGCGTGAAATGGTTGCAATTCCAGAAAGCGAATGGGATAAAGTAAGAGAAGAGTTTCTTCAAGGACAGCAAAGTGATGGGTCATCCGGTCAACCACAGGAGGAAGACCCTGTGGTTGCAGAAGCGAAAAAGCTATTTGGAGAAGACTTAATCGAAATTCAAGAGTAAATTTAGGAGGAATGTTCATATGATGAAAGGCATGGGCAATATGCAAAAAATGATGAAACAAATGCAAAAAATGCAAAAAGATATGCAAAAAGCGCAGGAAGAGTTAGCTGAAAAAACTGTTGAAGGTACAGCTGGCGGCGGAATGGTAACAGTTGTAGTCAACGGTCAGAAACAAGTAATTGATGTAAATATTAAAGAGGATGTAGTAGATCCTGAAGATATTGAAATGCTACAAGATTTAGTACTAGCAGCAACAAATGACGCATTAAAACAAATGGACGATTTAACAAATAACACAATGGGTCAATTTACAAAAGGTTTAAATATTCCAGGACTTTAATAAGGTGGTTGCCACGTGCATTATCCAGAACCAATATCAAAGCTTATAGATAGTTTTATGAAGTTACCCGGCATTGGTCCAAAAACAGCTGTTCGCTTAGCGTTCTTTGTTTTATCTATGAAAGAAGATACAGTATTAGATTTTGCAAAAGCATTAGTCAATGCGAAGCGAAATTTAACCTATTGTTCAGTTTGCGGACATATCACAGATCAAGATCCTTGTTACATTTGTCAAGATCAGCGCAGAGAGCGAAATGTGGTATGTGTCGTGCAAGACCCTAAGGATGTCATTGCAATGGAGAAAATGAAAGAATATAACGGCTTGTATCATGTCCTGCATGGTGCAATTTCACCTATGGAAGGAATAGGGCCTGAAGATATCAAAGTACCAGAGTTATTAAAAAGACTTCAAGATGATGAGATTCAAGAAGTGATTTTAGCCACTAACCCGAATATAGAGGGCGAAGCTACGGCTATGTATATCTCTAGGCTCTTAAAGCCGACAGGAATTAAAATTACTAGAATTGCTCATGGGTTACCCGTTGGAGGAGATCTTGAGTACGCAGATGAAGTAACATTATCTAAAGCACTAGAAGGTAGAAGAGAAGTATAACGAGGTACTTGCATATGTTTTTTAAAAGAAAAGGTTGGTTACGCAAAGAGTACGATGATGAATTTGTGAAGACTTTTATGCAAGTAAAGCAGGAATGGAGTCACAAAACTTCAATGGTAGAAAGAAGTGTAGATCCTTCAGAAGAGGTAATGGTAGATATTAGATTAGCCAAAATGAAGTATCTTTTTCTATTAAAAGAAGCCAAGCATCGAAATATTTCAATTAACAGGATGTCATAGAGGCATCCTGTTTTGTTGTCTTTATAAAATAAGGATTTCCCTCCGTGAAGTGGTGCTTTTTTTGAATGCTTGGACATACATATAAGATAACTTATCTGCTTTAAGAAGGAGGCAACATGCTAAATCATCCCATTGTAGTTGTGTCTTTTTTAATAGGGCTAATCATTCTACTTTTAGTAACAGGTGGTGTTGAAAAAATGCTTCGAGTCATTGGAAATTTATCGATCAAGCTTATTATTGGCGTTCTGCTGCTTTTCTTTATTAACATCTTTGGCGTACAGTTTGGTATTCATATCCCTATTAATTTCCCCACAGCCATTGTTTCAGCTATTTTAGGTATTCCAGGCATAGCTGCCTTACTTGTTATTAATAATTTCATATTATAATTTGGAGGAATATCCAAAATAAAAGTTTTCTGGAATCTTTCCGAGAAAACTTTTATTTTTTTGAAAAAGTTGTTGACCAACAAGTTAACAGGTGTTATATTTATATACGTCGCTAAGACAACAACAAAAAATAACTCGAAAATAACTTAATGAAAAAAGTTGTTGACAAGTTATTCTTGAGGTGGTAAGATAAGAAAGTCGCCTTGAGACAAGAGTTCTTTGAAAACTGAACGAAATAGTAAACGTCAACGTTAATTTTTATTTTTTTAAAT
>NZ_JAQMYN010000032.1:0-15704 GCF_028369225.1 Priestia sp. AB | reverse complement strand
CTTCCCTATTCCCCCATATACAACTAATTTCTCCGGATGTTCTGCCACTTGTGGGTCTAGGTTATTCATTAACATACGAAGAACAGCCTCTTGTACCCAACCTTTTGTATTTAATTCTTTTCCATGAGGTGCCTTAATTACCTTTTGTTCAGTAGTCATATTTCTTCCCCCTGTAAATAAATTTAAATAATTTTAAACGTTTTTTAAACATTGATTCTTATAGATAATTACTTATAATCTGGCCATATTTCATACGGGTTTACTTTACGCAGGAAATCTCATAAATCTTTATAATTGAGAAAAAGAAAGGTTGATACCCTAATATTTTAATAAGTCTATGCTAGAGTTTTATAATAAAAACGACTTTACACGTTCATTAACGTACCATTTCGTAATTAACTTCTTTTACAACCCCTTTTAAATCAGCAGCCAATTTTTCAATATCACGTGAGAAGATTCGATCTTTTGTAATTGTTGGAACAGATTTTCTAATTCTTGAATAAAGTTTCGTTGTTTCTGGAGCTAACTTACTTACACCTCTAATATCAGCAGCCTGAGCAGCACAGATAGCTTCGATGGCAAGAACCCTTCTACTATTTTGAATAATTTGATAAGCATGGCGAGCAGCAGTTGTTCCCATACTCACATGATCTTCTTGATTAGCAGAAGATGGAATAGAGTCTACACTAGAAGGATGAGCTAATGTCTTATTTTCCGAAACTAATGAAGCAGCAGCATATTGAGTAATCATTAAGCCTGATTGAAGACCAGGGTCAGGACTTAAAAATGCCGGTAAATCACTTAGTTGGGGATTCACCAATCGTTCGATACGCCTTTCAGAAATATTTCCTACTTCAGACATTGCAATTCCAAGAAAGTCCATCGCAAAAGCAATAGGTTGTCCATGAAAGTTTCCACCGGAAATAACATTTCCACTGTCCGAGAAGATTAGTGGATTATCTGTTGCTGAGTTTATCTCAATCGATAGTTTCTCTTTTACATAATTTAAAACTTGTTGAATAGCACCATGGACTTGTGGGATACATCGTAATGAATAGGCATCTTGAACTCGAATTTGTCCCTGAGTAGTGGTTAGTTGACTACCGTCAAGGTAAGAAAGAATCCGTTCAGCCACTTGTTTCTGTTCAGGATAAGGTCTTACAGAATGAGATTCTGGTGTGAAAGCGTCAACAATTCCTTGTAAACCTTCTAATGTTAGGGAAGCAATTCCATCTGAAAGATCAGCTAACTTTTGAGCCTCCATGTAAGCAACCACACCTACAGCAGTCATAGCTTGGGTTCCGTTGATTAAAGCAAGCCCTTCCTTAGCTTGCAATTTGATTGGTTGAAGACCTGCTAATTTCAATGCTTCTGCACCTGACATTTTTTCACCATTAAAAACGGCTTCTCCTTCTCCAACTAATAATAGGGCTAAGTGCGATAGAGGAGCTAGATCACCACTTGCTCCTAGCGATCCTTGACTAGGAATAACTGGAACGATATTTTGATTTAAACAATCTATTAATAACTGCAGTGTTTCTAGACGAATTCCTGAATAGCCTTTCGCTAATGCATTAGCTCTTAGAAGTAACATAACCTGGCTTACTTCTATAGGAAATGGCTCCCCAAGCCCACAAGCATGGCTTCGAATTAAATTGATTTGTAAGTCAGCTAAATCATGCTTTGAAATAACTGTGTCACTGAATTTCCCAAACCCTGTGTTTACACCGTAAATTACCTTGTTATTGGTAATACTATCCTCCACTAAAGCTCTACTTTTTTTGATATTTTCTAGAGCGTGATCACTAATTTTAACAGAATAACCTTCATAAATAACTTGATGAATTTGTTCATACGTTAATGAGTTACCGTCTATTTGAACAAACATTCTAATCACTCCTTCTTAAATTAAAAAGTCTTATTGTTTTTTGAACATAAAAAGGGGCTATATCAAAAAAGAAACAAATCTTTTTTGATATAGCCCCCTATAAACTAAACTGAATAAACTATGGGCTTTAAATACAATTTTAAATATCTAAAACAAACATAACTAACAATGCTAAATGAATCTATACTTTAAGGTCTAAAGCTTAAAGCAACTAATGTGTCTGAAACTAGTATCTCTTTATCTGAATAATTTGTCAATTGTTTTTTGAAAAATTTAAAATTATTTATTTAAATTGCTTTGAATAGATTTTTTAGATATGGTTAAACCCAAAACCTAATGCATCATGTTCAAACCCTTTTTTTGGAGCCCCTATAGTTCCATAGACACATACACTAATCCATTCGCCGCCATAACCAGAGGAGTCAATATTTCCTCTGACAATTGAAAAAGTTAAACCAACTGTACGTAAAATATCGCCTAACTGTAAAGTCCCCCTACTTACTCCCTGAATTGCCTCCAATATGGCATGATAAAGAGCATGGACTTCCCTATACGAATTAGCATTTATAATATGGTTATTTTTAGCACTTGTTTCAACAGCAGCAACTACTTTTGATAGCTCCATAGCCCCAACTTTTCCAACTGTATAGTTATAACCCCTTGAGTCCAGTTCTTGTTCAACTTCTTTCACCAGTTCAGTATTATGCAAGAGAACCAATAAAGAAGTTAACTTACCCATTGAAAAATTATTCTTTTGTTTGACCTGATTGCTCATAAGATGTTCCCCCTTTGTGCTTCCCTTACTACTAGATTAGTATATACTGAAGAGTATATTAGATGTCAACCCACCTTTTGGTAGCGCATACATTTCTGCGTTGACAACTATTTATTCGGTAGATATACTAAATATAATTCTGAAAATTCTAGATAATATAGCCTTTAGTGGATGAATTAAATTTTAGTTAATGGAGGATCTTAACAAAAAGATGGAAATATAAAAATCAGGTATGATGTTATTTTTTAGAATAGGGTTTTCTCTAAGAGAGTAGATCAGATACCTATCAAACTTAAAAATATTACTTATATAAGTTTATTTAGGCGTAGTTAGGTAAATAAGACAAGACTCCAATTTAGTTATTAGTTTATAGAATGGAACTTGGCAAAAAGGAAATTATTATTTTTGCGAAGTTTTTTTGTGTTGGAAAGACTTATAGTAACTTGGAAAGGAAAGCTAGATTATATTTTTTGAGGTTTTAATAGATATTTTAAAAATCATAAAGAAACTATATTCATTCAAAACATATTTTAAATTATGTCCAACCGATCTGCTCATTTAAATTTTTAGTTTAAAGGAGAACCCTGCTTATAACATAAAAATAATTAAATCATACTATTAGGAAGAGGGTTATACATGCATAGTAAAAAAATAGAAGTATCCAATGAGCTTCAAAGAAATATGAAAAGCAGACATTTATTTATGATTTCAATTGGTGGAGTAATTGGAACAGGCCTTTTTCTAAATTCGGGTCATATTATCAATGAAGCAGGTCCTGGTGGGGCTGTACTAGCTTACCTTGTTGTGGGTTTCTTAATGTACTTAGTTATGCTTTGTCTTGGTGAATTGACCGTATCTATGCCGGTGACAGGATCATTTCAAGCCTACGCAACAAAATATATAGGACCTGGAACAGGTTTTACTGTGGGATGGATGTACTGGTTGAATTGGGCAGTTACAGTAAGTGTTGAATTCACAGCATCTGGATTATTAATGCAGCGCTGGTTTCCTGATATTCCTGTTTGGGTTTGGTGTGCTATTTTTGGAACTTCTTTGTTTATCATTAACTCTCTGTCTACTCGCAGTTTTGCAGAAACAGAATTTTGGTTTTCAAGTATTAAAATCGTAACCATTTTATTATTTATTATAATTGGGGCAGGTATAATTTTTGGATTTCTTGATACTCATGGGGCAAAAAATCCAGTTCAAAGTGTTTCTACCATAATGAATAATGGAGGACTTTTTCCAAATGGATTTAGTAGTGTTTTCTTTGCCATGATTGGAGTTGTTTTTTCTTTTCAGGGAACCGAATTGATTGGTATTGCAGCTGGAGAATCTGAAAATCCACATAGGGAAATCCCTAGAGCTATTAAAAATACAGTTTGGCGAACAGTATTTTTTTATGTAATTTCCATGCTTATCCTCGTTAGTTTAGTCTCCTGGAAAAAAGCAGGATCAGTAGATAGCCCATTTGTCTATGTTTTCGACAATGTTGGGATACCGTATGCAGCAGATGTGATGAATTTTGTTATTCTCACTGCGGTTTTATCGGTTGCGAATTCAGGGTTATATGCATCCACACGAATGCTGTGGGCTATGAGCCGCGAAGGATTTGCTGGGAAATCTTTTTCAAAATTAAGCCAAAAGGGGGTACCATTACGCGCATTAAGTGTAACTTTTTTAGTAGCATGTCTATCTCTCTTAACAAGCTTCATTGCTGCTAATACTGTTTTTCTAATTTTAGTATCAATCGCTGGCCTAGCTGGCATCACTGTTTGGATGTTAACTGCCTTATCTCAATTAAATTTCCGTAAAGCTTATATTGCGGAAGGAAATGATATTAATCAATTAAACTTCCGTACACCTCTGTATCCTATTGTTCCAATTACTTGCTTTGTACTCTGTTTAGTAGTCATTGTTAGTATGGCTTTTGTTGATTCTCTCAGGGCTGCTTTATATTGCGGTCTCCCATTTGCAATTGGGTGCTATGCCTACTATTACTTACGTATTCATAAGAAAATAGATAAGGAAAAAGATACAATAATATTAAAGAGAAGTTCTGGGGAATAGACCTAGTGGGAATTACATTCTTTCTTTAATTAATGGATCATTGAGTAAATCACGATATTTTCATTACCTCTTTTTGATTTTTTAGCAGATTTTATCCTTGGATAAGATCTGCTTTTTAATTACACTAACAAACATTATACATGAATTAATCCATCAACCCTTTTTATAAAACATGTGATTAGACTCTGCCATCTGAATATGGGTTACCTCTATATTTCTCAAAAGACCTTTACTATACTCTACATTTATTTTTCGTCTTTTTCTTTCTTTTCTAATTCTTATAAATTATATCACCGTCTTTTATGTTAATTTCACATATCAATTAGATATTGAAACCCCTTATACTTTTTCTAATCATGATAATCACTCTAAAATTCATCTTAAAATCACATTAAAAATAGATGAAAATAGTAGAAATTTATAAATTTAGTGGTATAGTAACAGCTACATAAGCTCTCTAAGAAAGAAACTTTATTATAAATTAGCTATATTAGATTAATAAAGACAGGAGTAATTGTAATGAAAAAATTGACCTTAATATTTGTATTAATATTTGCAATAGCTTTACCAAATGTTGCTCAGGCAAAAGGATTTAGTGGTCATAGTTCTTTCAGTCACAGTTCTTCGTTCAGTTCTCATTCAAGTAGGGGCACATATTCAAGTGGCACTTATCATTCTGGATATAAGTCTCTGTCAAGCAACGTTACAAAAACACCATCGTATACTAGGTCTCACACGACGTATAACCAGACGCCGCCTTCACGAGCAAAAAGTATACTGACTCATGCTGCAGCGTTTGGAACGGGGGCACTTTTGGGCCATATGCTTCATCCATTTGGAGGAAATTATAATGGTACGTATGGAAATAACGCTTCAAATGGATTTTCTTTTTTAGGAATTCTTGTAGATATACTTGTGATTTTAGTCATCATTTGGGTAATTAAAAACATCTTTACAAGAAGAAGATATTAAGGAGAAATTTAAGATGGAAGTACTATTTAATGAACAAGATATTGTAGATAGTATTTGTATTTATATTGCTCTAAAAGAAAGAATTGAACCTGAACAGGTAGAAGTAGATTTGGAGCTTCATTCTTCCCTTGGGATTACTGCTTCTACCTTAGCATTAGGACGTACAGCGCGATTGCATGAACAAGACATCATTGATGCTGTTGCAGTATATTTACAGGACTATCACCAGTTCGTCGCGAATCATCTACAAGTTAATTTATCTTTTTCAGAAAAGAATGGATTTACTGCATCTATTCAAGTATTAAGTAATTAGTAATTAGTAATTAGTAATTAATTTTTGACATGAGACTTCCGAGCATTTTGATACTGGAACCAGTAAGTTGTCTCATTATAAGTTTAATTATTATAAAAAGATATATATAAATGTGAAATAAAAAGAAGCCTTAGTCTTTAAAAAAGAAGGCTTCTTTTTAATGAACTTCTTCTACCTTACATCGTTTTTATTAAGATACAGGTTTAAGTTCCTCTGTTAAACGTAAAAAAGCTTATTTATCTTTATTCTTTAAAGACTGGTCTATTTCCTTAAGGATCTTATTTCTTTTGAAGTCGTTCATAGTTTGATCCAAAAACAATTCAGCCAGCATTTCATCGCGTAAACTTGGATCATTTTCGTTATGTACATTATTTTCCATTGGAAATCAACCCCTTTATCTTTTCTCCTTTTTAAACATTATTCTCCTTTTTGACGTTGTTTATACGAGATTAATAGATAAAGTAAAATAATGAATATATTTACCCATGTATTAATAATCCTCTTGTGATTCTGATTGTTATTTTATACTTACAAACCCTAAAGCGAGCACAAAAACTGTTTTATTTATTTGTTGAAGGGCATCTACAAACTAACTTTTAAGAATATAGGTTCTGACAGTCATGTTTAACGACGGCAAACCACTAGCTTAATCTACTTTCCTATCAGAAACGTCCGTAAAAGTACATCGTTTTTAGAAGACGTTCGTCATTTATTTTCAAACTTAATTGAACGATGAAAATGACAGGTTTTCTATATAAGAGAAAAGTTCGTAAATATATACTTTTACGAACTTTTAAACACACTTTAAACTAAACTTCATTCCAAGTTACTTCTTCCCATTAGTTAAATGGCTTACACTTTCACCTCTTTTACTACACCAAAATATAATAGTGATTACTGAAGCAATGAATAACTGAGAATAAGTTAAATATATCGGAATTGCAATTGCTACTACTACTGGTACACTTGAACCTGCTATTTTATTCTTGGAGAATTTGTATATTAAGTAACCTAATAGAATACTAAGACCTATCACAAAAAGACTAAAAAATACGGTTATCATAATCGAATAGAATATAAACAAAACTCCGCCCTCTTTTTATTGTAATATATGGTAAATTACTATAAAAAGGAATGGATTTCAACAATAAAGAGGTTTATTTCTTTTTTATCTGCACTTGGGCTAGTTATTCCAAGTGCTATTAACGTACCACATGCACTCTTAGGAATAAGTAAGTTATTAAATTTTGTCTAAAGTAAGTACTATATTCTTAGAGTAGCTTATTAAAGTTAAAGGAGATTGTTTTATATGTTTAGTCAAAAAAGAACATATCAAATATTAATAGCTATTGTTGGAGTTTCATTTGTCATCTATAACTACACATTAAAATCTAACGTAAGTGAAGCGACTGACTCCTATATTACTTTTCCTATTAGTATTACATTGCTTTTGTTTTTTGCCTTTATATACATTAAATTAGATAAAAAAAATTGATTAAAAACGCTACTTTTTTTATGCACTCTTAGAACATTCACCTTTATTACAAACCCTATAAAATCAAGGATGCATAAAAAGTTGCATACTCCTGTTTGGGCGACAGGCTTAGAGCCCTTGACACATAAGAAGTTCTTTTTTTCATGTCTTCCGGAAATGGTGATTCTGTAAACTGTTTTGTATGTCATATACACCCTAAAAATAGAAAAAAACTATCTTGGCGTATGTGAGATAGTTTTTTTCTGTTTTTTTATTGTAATCTTTTGCTGATGCCTCGTTGCATCTTGATTAGTTTGCTGAATATATTCGTTTGTATTCATTTCTTTATTATTTTTCTCTTGCAATTTCTTTTCTATTAGGAGCAAGTGGTGGCTGTTCTAACCATTTATTTTTCACCATAATATTAAACCATTTTTTTGTTACCATTAAATTCTTTAGAATAACGCCTTCATAAGCAGCTACAAGATCTGTTCGCATGGCTGATGCTAACCCTGTTCCATGATAAGCTTGTGCAGCTTGGAATAAGAAACCAATATGATACATCATTAATTTATCAGAAAAAGGAGCGTCTGTTGAAGTTGTTACTTCTGTCTCCCACGATTTAGGAACGGGTAAATTATCTGCGTGCATGATTTTGGACAAGGATTGGATAGTATTATCAGCTGTTTTCTCCGCATCCTCTAAAAATTTTCTTACTTCTTTTGACTGAGCTACCTGACTAAATCCAATAGAAAGAGTTTTAGCCATAATGCTTTTCTTAAGGTTGAAGGAAATGCTTATGATTTCTGTTGCCGTCAAGCGTCTGCCTTTTCCGAAAAATCCATCCGAAAAATCCTGGCTAGAAATATATTCAGGGTTCTTCGTAGGGTAAAAATAAGGGTCCCTCTGAAATTCCCCTTTTTCAAGTAATAATTCAATTGTTTGATGATACATCCTTTTTGCATCATTGTCACATGAATCGTAGAAGTAGCGTAAGTCTTCTCTGACAGAAACACCCAATGAGGTTGTATGTCCTAGCAAGCCATGTAACGTCATGATATGTAAATAATTCAAGCAGAATATATCAGTAAATAATTTTTTAGTACCTTTATTGAGGTCAGATTCAGTAAATCCATTTGGAACTGGAAATCCTTCGTTTTCTATAAAAGCTACAATTTGTTTCTTTTGGTTTGCGAAGGTCTTAATAGCATCTTCAAAAACGGCCTTTATTGACTCGTCCTCAATAATAGAGAACATATATCGATTTACTACATCTGTCATTGTTCCGTTTACATACTCTCCCCATAGTGTCCCTATCTCGGAAGATGTGAGTTTTAACTTATTTTTACCCATATGATCACCCCTTGGATAATATTTACTAATTTATTAATAGATATGAATATTATCTTAACAAAAAAAGGTTTTTAGCTTGTAATTTCAGATAACGTACATTATGGTAACTACGATTGTATGTCATATACAGCTTAAAAACAGCAAAACCACTGGCGTATATCAGTGATTTTGCTGCGCTGCATGTTGTCGGCTCAATAAACCATGAGGATTTCCAAATGGACGCTTCACAGCGTCTTAAGTAGTTTGCTCAAGACAGTAAGAATTTATGTATAGAAAGGAGAAAAGACTTCTAGTGTCTAATCATTAGTTTTCTTCTTCATAAGATATACATTCCTAAGTTTTGGACAATCCTATTAAAAAGTTGTCTTAGTGAGAGGAGAAGAGAAAAAATACCAGTAAATATTATTATGGGATTTATTGTACCTTGGATTTTTGGATTTATCTTATACAAAAAGGAATCTACAATTGTCCTTTTAATTGCACCAATAGGAATGACAGTAGCCTTTATACTAAATGAGTGGGGAACTAATTATTTTTGGCAGTTTGAACCAACTTTTAGGAATCGAAGTTTATCTGCACTTCCTTTAAATATGGATTTCTATCCGGTCCTAGCTTCTTATTTAGTTTATTTTAAAATAAAAAAGAGGGTTAATATCTTTCTGCTTTTAATTTGTTTTACTCTTTTTACTACAAGTTTTGAAGGCATTGGTTTAATCTTTGGAAAAGTAGAGTATTTTAATACTTGGAGTATTATTGGAACTTTTATTAGTTATCTAATAGCTTATATTATTATTTATGGTTATTATCGAATTTTAGTAAAACATCAACTTTTAAAAAATTAAGTCCTACTTTCTACAAGTTGCTTGAATTAAATGATTTGTAAGAAAGAGAATAGCAAAGGGACCAATCAAAGCAATGATGTATACAATAAAGACCTTATATAATTTATGATTCATGTATAGTAAATCCACCTTTATATACTAGAGTGAGTATTGAATGGTTTCTTAAATAGAATGTTCAACTGTATTTAAATAAAAAATTGTAATTTTATCTTTTAAAATGGTCCTTTTCTCAAAATCGCTTGTGATTTTAAATTGTCTTTCAATTCTCTTTGAAATATTTTGAGAAGATTTATTTAATGAAGAAGACATTATATTCACCTTTAAATTAGTTTTATTGATTAATTTGTGCATATTCAACCATTATTATGCGGTGTATATAATCGCGAAGAAAATAAAGCTCCTACCCAATATGAGCTAGAATGGAATATTATATATCATTAAGGAGAAAAGTTAGCCTGCCAAAATAGATTGTTTGGAAAACTAACTTTTCAATTATAGAAATAATAAGTACAAATGTTACACGTTTTTCTTTATTAAACGAGTGTTCTTATGAATCTGAACGTTTGGATACGCAATTCCACCTAGAATGATGATCACACCGATCCATTGAAGGAAGGTGACGGTTGCGTGGAGAACAAGTGAACCAAAGAATCCAGTAAGAAGACCATACATGAATAGCCCATCTGTAAGTGCATCGTTTATAAGAAATACTGGTGGTAACGAAATAAATATAAGCAATGACGCTCCGGTTGTCATAATAGCGCTTTTATAAATAGGATGCACAGGTATAGTTGTGTTCCCACTTATATAAATAAAGAGAGCAAAGGAGACAGCAGCAAGCATCCCCCAGCTGATTCCAGCAAAAGAAAAAATGATACCCTTTTGCAAAAAGCCAGAAGCAAGGACAGAACCGAGAAGAATAATTATCGTTGAGATGAAGCTTTTTCGACTTGGTGCTTCCTTAGTAAAGACATATTGCAAAACAATACTTATCCATGTAAATTGCAGTAGTAGAATGATAGCAAATGGAGGCATTAATATAACCAAGTGCTTGATTGTAAAAAATACCCGTTAGTCCCATCGGTATGCCTCCTATGGCCAAAGTAAGCCAATGTTTACATTTTAAACGGTCCTTTGGAACAAAGATTGCAATAGCCCACAACATGATAGCACCAAAGAAATATTGACTTCCTGTTACTTCACTTAGTCTAAATCCCTCACTGTACCCTAATTTAACAAACGTTGATACGACTCCATAAGAACAACCACCCAGAAAAACAAGTAAAGCATAGTTCAAAATTTTCATTGTTAAATCCTCCCTAAAACACAATAAAGCCACCCATCTCAAATATGAGATGGGTGGCGAAAAGTAAAAGAATAAATTCAAACGAAAAATCCACCTGCTGTAAACAGACTTTTACAGCTTTTAGTTATTTTAATAACTTATATTATAGAATTCCCACTCCTAAGTATCAAGCTGAAATTTAGAGGAGACGATGGAAGAATGATAATTTCCGGTAATCTGTTTTACGTTAACTAAGGTTGTTATCATATATAGTAGGAAAATAGAAAAACTCCCTGTTCATATAGGGAGTTTTTCTATAGGCTAATGAGATTCTAGATTGGAGATACTTTTCAGTATCCTGAGTAGTTTGCTCAAACGTTGCAACAGATATGCAATCTTCACTTAGAAAATTTTCATTATTTTATCTTTCGTTAGTATATTGTACGATCATGCCGTGGCTTTATAAGCCATCTGGTTTAACTTTAGAGACACCCAAGGCAAGATTTTTCCACAAAGTTTGTTCAACGACTTCGGCGTCCAACGTATGACAATCAACAATGAGTTTAACTTCCGAATATTTGCCGCGTAAAAGCCGTTGGTTTTTCCTGATTACTTTAAACATAAATAACTTAATTCCTAATCCTAAGATAAATCCGATAAAAGCACTAATAATTCCCCAATAAATAGGGCCCCAGCTTAGTTTAAAACCAATGCTTGCACCAATAACTGAAAAGGCTGTGGCTAGAGCCATTCCTAGATCAATAAGAGAAACCCCATCTGCTCGATGAAGACTATCAAAAATCCGGCGATTTTCTGTGCGATTATTAAGAGAAACAATAAATATATCTTCTTTCTTTATGCCTTTTTTTCTAGCTCTGAAATAGCTAATTCTATGTAACTTGAGTATTCAAATGTAGAAAAGACCTGCATATTTCACTCCACCTTTTTTCCTTTCACAATACAAAAGCTTGGATGTTGATACGTTTTCTCGAAGAAGTTTTTCTGTTCTCTTTCGACAAGTTTATTATTCTCCACCGTATTTATATAAGAGTCAAAGGCAGCAAAACCATATAGGGAAGGGAAAAATAACAGCCATTCTTTATTTAAAACGGCAGTAGCCTGTTTTATTTCTCCTAAAAATAGAAGAGAAATTCCTTCAAGCAAGTCAGAATAATAAAAGAAAACAACTGCCCAGATAATAACAAAGAAAGCAGCAATGATCCGATGAATATAGAGTTGTCCTAGACCTGGCATCAACAAGGACCAGACGACTGATAAGATGGGATTCCGTTTGTCTAAATAGTTTATTTCCATAGCGCCTATACTGAAGGAGTTGAAGTTATGATTTTCTCGTTCAGCTAATACGTATATTTTATTTAAATCAACCGTTGTTCGGTAACTGTCCCATATAGCAAAAATATACACGGGAATATAAATAAGAAGCCATCTTGTATTAAGCACTTCTTTGGCCATATCAATATTTCCTTGAAAAGAATAAATCATCGCCAAATTCACATGAGATTTAATATTTATGACGACTTCCCATATAAATAACACAAAGCCGCGAAGGTATTTAGACAGTAATAAATGTCCAAAACCAGGGAAAGCTGCTGACCACCAAGCAATAATATAGGGGTTTCTTAAATGGATTTGAGTCGTTCCAAATATACTGACATGAGCAATATAGCGTCTTGCAGTATTGTCGTTTTTATAATTATTCATTTACAATCTCCTATGGATTTATCTTCTATAGATTTGAAAAAAATATACTTGTTGTACCCATTATCCATATTTAATATGCTCTTATTTATTTATGCTGATTCAATTCACTGATATACATCTAATCCTTTGTTATTTTTAAGCGCATTCATTACATGAACTAAAAATAAATAACGTATAAAGCCTAAAAACGAAAAAACTACTGATCCTGTTTCAGTAGTTTTCCTAGTCGTTTAAATATAGATGTTAAACTGATGCTCTATTACATCTTGGATAGTTTGCTCAAATTATGAAAAGGTATTCATTTATAATATTTAGAGACTTTGGAAAAATAAAAGTAGGGATATTTTTCACATGTATGCAGAGAGGAGAGAACATTTTTTTTGGCACACCCTTCTTATAATGACGTACAACAAATCCGTTATGAACTAAAGGCAGCTGGATACGAACACTGACTTCATAACAATTTATTTACATGGAAATGGTGGATTCTACTGGTAGCTACTATTTTACCTTGGATTATATAGGGCTATCTTGTTAAGAAAAAAGACCGTCTACATGTATTTGCATTTGCCATGTTTATAGGTATTGTTTCAAGTATATTAGATGTAATTGGTGCAGATATTCTATTATGGGATACCCTATAAAATTATTTTTTATGGTGCCTCCTTTATTTCCTCCAGATTTAACTATTATTCCAGTCGTATTTAGTTTAGCTTACCATTATGGAAAAATATGGAGAAGATACACTGTATATAGTATAACCTCCTGTTGATAGCTACGAGCTCTTTTAAAATCATTAATATAAGTGATGACTATATTTTGTATAAATAATCAAGTTTTAAAGGAGAAATATCCATATTTGAAATCAATAAGCCCAAGGGACTATGAATTATTTATTTTTTTAATTTAAAGTACGCATATGCGCTTAACATGATAGCTACCATCACTATACAAGTAAGAGGAAATAGAATTGTGTTGATAAAATGATCATAAAACCAAGTATACAAAAAAATCACCTCACATAATTTACATCCATTTTGATATGTACTATTAGCTTATAATGGTTCAAGGGGCTGGAATATTTATATTATTCAAAGAGTCAGCAAACAAACCTGTCATGCTTTCTGCTTCCTTCTATTTTTCAAGAATGCAACAAGGAAAAGCAGAATAGGAATAACCGCGAGGAAGGGAATTTGCAAGAAAAACATCTCTACCCCTATTCCTTCATGAAGGTGCTCTTGAAAATTGCTAGAAATCGTCAGAGACATAAAAAGCACGATTAACCCAATAGGGTAAGAAAGCGATGAAGGTGATTTAATTTTAAATAAGTTGGCTGTTCCTATCATAGAAGCATAGAACAGTACACTGATTTTAGAGAAGCCACCAATGACTAAAGCAAGCATAAAAAACACATCAAGCCGTTCTAAAAAATCTGCTACCTGAATGCTTTGTACCGTACTAAGAAGAGGAAACTGTGAACGTGCAGTCAAATCAACTCCTAGTACACTGATATTAATAAGCATGGTGATAGCTAAATTAATCCCACTTAATCCTGTTGCACATAACATAGTCGCTTTTGCCTTCTTAGGATTGTTTAAATAAGGTAAAAGCATGGTAAACACAATTGCTTCACCAAAAGGAAAATACAAGGTTTGAATAAAAACGACTTTTAAAACGGGTAAAATCCCTTCTTCAAGTACTGGTTGTAAGTTTTTAAAATCAATTAATCCTGAACACACAATTAGTAGAAACCCTGTGACAGCAAGTACATACATAAATATAAAAAATATCTCGCCTGATCGAGCTACTATTTCAATCCCTTTTCGAACCGTATAAATAATAACTAGAATTAGTAAAGCATTGGCAATAAATAAAGGAGTATCAGAATAGGCAAATGTCAACAACATCTCTCCAATGTCACGTAAAACCCTTGCTATATCATAGATGAAATAACAGATGTAAAGAAAGGCCAGTACGCTTCC
The DNA here is from genome assembly GCF_028369225.1 of Priestia sp. AB. Lineage (NCBI taxonomy): Bacteria > Bacillati > Bacillota > Bacilli > Caryophanales > Bacillaceae > Priestia > Priestia sp. AB. The sequence goes on along the minus strand of NZ_JAQMYN010000032.1, from coordinate 1,028 downwards.
TATTGCTTTACCTAAGATTTTTTGCATATATTCTGTAGGTAAAAGATCTGGATAATACGAATAAAGTTTATGATAAATTACAAATAGAACCAAGCTACCAAGCATCCCAAGTAAGATAGCCAACCATGCGTCCTGTTTTGCTTCCATTGCGACAGGTAACAGTAAGGAAGTACCTAGTTCAAACAGAACCATTAGGATAAAGAGCTGACTAGCACTAATTTTGGCTTTTTCCATTCAACCGGACTCCTTTTCGATTTTATTAAAGCGATTTTCTGTTTCTTTTGAATTATTCTTTGACCTTTTCGTCACTTGAAATCCTTTTTACATTATGTAGTAGAAATTAAGTTTACTTTAAGGTTCTTTCTGGAATGAAATTATTCTTTGCCCGGTTAAGGATTTCACGAGGAATCTCAATGTGAATGACAATATTCTATATAAAAATTAACTAGTTCAATGTGTTCTTTCCATGCTTCTTCCTATTTTTCAAGAAAGCTACAAGAAGAAGAAAAGGAGGAATAATCCCAATAAGAGGAATGTGTATAGTAAACATTGCCACCTTCAGTCCTTCGTGGTTATGTTCTTGAACATTGCTCGCAATGGTAATAGACAAAAAGAGAATGATTAGCCCCAAAGGATACGATAACCTTGAAGGTGATTTAACCTTGAATAAATTTGCTGTACCTATGACAGCTGCATAAAATAACAAGCAGATTTTAAAGAAGATAGTGATAATTAAAGCAAGCATAAAAAATACATCAAGCCTTTCTAAAAAATTAGCTACTTGGATGCTCTCCACTGTGCTAAGAAGTGGATACTGTGAACGTGCAGTTAAATCAACTCCCAATACACAAACATTAATGAGCATTGTAATAATTAAATTGATTCCACTTAATCCACTTGCACATAGCATGGTCACCTTTGCTTTCTTAGGATTATTTAAATACGGTAAAATCATGGTAAATACAATGACTTCTGTAAATGGAAAATACAAAGTTTGAGTAAATACCACTTTTAGGACAGGAAATAAA
>NZ_JAQMYN010000031.1:0-18747 GCF_028369225.1 Priestia sp. AB | reverse complement strand
ATGGTCCCGTGGTGTAGCGGTTAACATGCCTGCCTGTCACGCAGGAGATCGCGGGTTCGATTCCCGTCGGGACCGCCATGTTTTAGAAACGAAACAATGTGTTTCGTCTTTTTTATTGTTTGAACCATTTTTATATAAAACTTTACCGTCCTTAGGAGCAATCCTAAGGAATTTTTTATATACAAAGAAATTTCCTTATAGAATTGCGATGTTAAAGATTGTTGGATTTCTTACTGGATATGTATAGTCCACAACGTTTACAATATATATATACAGGTTGAAGTGAGGTTCTGAATGAATGACAGAGATTAACGAATTTACGTTTATGTCTACGTCTCCTGATGAAACTAATCAGCTGGCTGCTCGTCTAGCAACTTTATTAGAAGCTGGTGACGTGCTGCTGCTTGAAGGCGATTTGGGAGCTGGAAAGACAACTTTCACAAAAAGTTTAGCTAAAGGATTAGGAATTGAACGCAATGTGAATAGCCCGACATTTACGATCATTAAAGAATACAAAAGCGGTCGCCTTCCTCTTTATCATATGGATGTGTACCGTCTAGGGGATGAATTTGAAGACCTAGGGTTCGATGAGTATTTTGAAGGAGATGGCGTGACGGTCGTGGAGTGGGCTCATCTGATTGAAGAGCAGCTTCCTAATGAATATATTCAAATCAATATTTACCATGAAAACGAAACGACTCGTAAAATCCTTGTAAAAGCTATAGGGAGTCGGTACGTTGAAATATGTAAGGAGCTTTTTAAAAGATGAAAATGTTAGCCATTGATACATCCAATTTTGTCATGGGTGTTGCTGTCGTTGAAGAAAACAAAGTAATTGGAGAAATTATTACGAATCTAAAAAAGAATCACTCCGTTCGTGTGATGAACGCTGTGGAATCTTTGTTAAAGGACTGTGATATTGCGCCAAGCGAGCTAGACCGCGTTGTAGTGGCGCACGGTCCTGGGTCTTATACAGGTGTACGCATTGGCGTTACCATTGCCAAGACACTTGCTTGGACTTTAAATATTCCTTTAATAGGTGTATCTAGCCTTGAGGCACTAGCAGCAAACGGTCGCTATTTTGATGGGTATATTGCTCCGTTATTTGATGCGCGCCGTCAACAGCTTTATACAGGACTATATGAATGGAATAACGAACCAAGTCTTCTAGAAGTTGAAAGTGATCGACTTGTTATTAATAAAGACTGGGCGGAACATTTAAAGTCATACAACAAACCTATTTTATTCATAGGCAATGATCTTCCTATGCATGAAGAGACGTTAAAAGAAGTGCTGGGTGAACAAGCTGTATTTGCCCATGTTCAGCAGTTTAATCCAAGACCAAGTGAATTGGCTTTCTTAGGAATAAAGAAAGAGCCGCAGTCTGTGCATACTTTTGTTCCGAACTACATTCGTTTAGCTGAAGCGGAAGCCAACTGGCTTGCTTCACAGCAAAAAGGATAAAAGAAGGTATAAACATGAAACTAACAATTAAGTTTCGTTTAATGGAAGTTAAAGATATTGATCAAGTAGTGAAAATCGAAGAGAAGTCTTTTACGACACCTTGGAGTTCAGAAGCGTTTCAAAATGAGTTAACCAATAATCAATTTTCAACTTACATTGTGATGGAAGAAGGAGAAAATATTATTGGGTATTGCGGAACGTGGATTGTTATTGACGAAGCACATGTAACCAACATTGCCCTATTGCCAGACTACCGGGGTAAGGGACTCGGTGAATTGCTGCTGAGCAACGTGATGGAAGTTCTTCGAAAACTAGGTGCTGCGTCAATGACATTAGAAGTTAGGGTATCTAATCATATTGCACAATCATTGTATCAAAAGCTAGGTTTTAAACCTGGAGGTATTCGTAAGAATTATTATTCTGATAACAATGAGGATGCATTAGTTATGTGGGTGAATTTATGAGTGAAAATCAATTAATTTTAGCATTAGAAACAAGCTGTGATGAGACAGCAGCGGCCGTGATTCGAAACGGTCATGAAATTGTAGCCAATGTGGTGGCATCACAAATAGAAAGCCATAAACGATTTGGCGGTGTCGTACCGGAGATTGCATCTCGTCATCATGTGGAACAAATTACGGTAGTAGTTGAAGAAACTTTAAATCAAGCGAACTTGACGTTTGCAGATATTGATGCAATAGCTGTAACGGAAGGACCTGGGCTTGTGGGAGCACTTCTTATTGGCGTAAATGCAGCCAAAGCGCTAGCATTTGCGCATCAAAAGCCATTAATTGGTGTTCATCATATTGCAGGACATATTTATGCAAATCAGTTAATCAAAAAATTAGAATTCCCGCTTTTATCGCTAGTTGTATCTGGAGGGCATACGGAGCTTGTATACATGGAAAGTCACGGTCAGTTTAAAGTGATTGGTGAAACGAGAGATGATGCAGCAGGAGAAGCCTACGATAAAGTAGCCCGCACGTTAAACCTTCCATATCCAGGCGGACCGCATATTGACCGCCTTGCACATGAAGGAGAGCCATTAATTGATTTGCCGCGTGCCTGGCTAGAAGAAGGATCCTATGATTTTAGTTTCAGTGGGTTAAAATCAGCAGTTATTAACACTGTCCACAACGCGAAGCAAAAAGGTGAAGAAATTCTTCCACAAACGCTTGCTGCTAGCTTTCAAGCGAGTGTTATTGATGTGTTAGTAACTAAAACGGTTAAAGCTGCAAAGGAATATAACGTTAAGCAAGTGTTAGTAGCAGGAGGAGTTGCTGCTAATAAAGGACTTAGAGCAGCGCTAGAAGAGGCATTTGCACCATTATCAAACATTGAGCTTATTATCCCGCCGCTGTCTCTATGCACGGATAATGCCGCAATGATTGGAGCAGCGGCAAGTGTACGATTTGCTCAAGGAAAACGCTCAGATATGTCATTAAACGCAAACCCCGGTTTAGACTTGGAAGAGTAGGAGACGAATGAGATTTATTTCTCATTCGTCTTTTTTGTGGGTAAAAATAATTTATCAACAATATTCAATAAATTTAGAATTTCCTGTGGATAATTATGTGGAAAAGTCCGTGCACTCAGTACACGGACATGTTATCAACAAGTTTTAATTATGAAAATCAGACAGATATCCACTATTTATTCACAGAGTGGATAAAGCTTGTCCTAAAGGGCACGAACAAGTAAATAGGGTGAATAAATACGAAAAAATACAGGCTATTCTTCTAGAAGCAGCTGTAATTCTTCCCACTCTTCCATTAATGTGGATAACTGTGAAGAAATTTTTTCATTTTCACCGTTTAATCTTGATACTTCTTCGTGGTTTTGATAAATTTCAGGATCACAAAGAAGTTCTTCATTCTCCGCTTGTGCGGCTTCTAATTTGTTTACTTCAGTTTCAATTTCTTCAATTCGGCGCGTTCGCTGCCTCATCAATTTCTTTTGTTCTTTATCTTGTTTATAGGACTGTTTATCTACTTTTACCGTACGTTCTTCGTTGGCTTTTATATTTTCTAATTCTTTGATTTCCTCTATTTCTGCTTTCTTTTCTACATAATAGTCATAATCTCCAAGAAATTCTTCTACCCCTTCAGGAGATAGCTCTGCTATTTTGTTTGCAATACGATTAATAAAATAACGGTCATGTGAAACAAATAATAGAGTCCCTGGGTAATCAATTAATGCATTCTCGAGTACTTGTTTGCTATCTAAATCAAGATGGTTAGTAGGTTCATCCAAAATTAAGAAATTAGCTTTTTGAAGCATAAGCTTCGCAAGAGCCAAACGTGCTTTTTCACCACCGCTAAGCGTCGAAACGATTTTCAGTACATCATCACCTGAAAACAGAAAATTTCCAAGCGCTGTACGAATTTCTTTTTCAGGTTTGGATGGGTAGTCATCCCAAAGCTCATTTAAAACGGTTTTATTAGACGTTAAATTAGCTTGCTCTTGGTCGTAATAACCAACCATTACGTTTGAGCCAAAAGAAATGGTTCCAGTCTTGAAGCTTAGTTTATCCACAATACCTTTTAATAACGTAGATTTCCCAACTCCATTAGGGCCAACCAATGCAAGGCTTTCACCTTTTTTAATCCGAAGGTTTGCCTCTTGGACGACATATTTGTTTTCATCATATCCGATAGACACGTTTTCGAGATTTAAGACTTCATTTCCGCTTTGACGCTCAATTTCAAACGAAAAACTAGCTGATTTTTCGCCTTCGTTAGGTCGATTTATTAACTCCATTCGATCGAGCTGCTTACGTCTGCTTTGCGCACGTTTTGTAGTCGATGCGCGGGCGATGTTTCGCTGAATAAAATCATTCAGTTTTGCGACTTCATCTTGCTGCTTTTCGTACTGACGCAACTCTTTTTCATATCGCTCTGCTTTTTGTACAAGGTATTTAGAGTAATTGCCCGTGTACTTGACCGTTGTTTTTTGTGTGACCTCATACACTTGATTTACGACTTTATCAAGGAAGTAACGATCGTGTGAAACAATTAAAATAGCTCCTTCATACCCTTGCAGAAACTGTTCCAGCCATGCTAAAGTTTCAATATCTAAGTGGTTGGTAGGCTCATCCAGAATAAGCAAGTCTGGCTTTGTTAAAAGCAGTTTTGCAAGAGCCAAGCGCGTTTTTTGTCCACCGCTCAAGGAGGAAATAGGGGTGCTATAGTCAAAGTTTGAAAAACGGAAACCGTGAAGAATAGATCGTGTATCCGCTTCATATTGATAGCCGCCTAAATCTTTGAACGTTACTTGAAGCTGATCGTACTCTTTGGTTAGTTTTTCGTATTGAACTGAATCATTAAAAATGTCTGGATCGCCCATCTTCGTTTCAAGCGTACGTAATTCTTTTTCCATCTTCTTTAATGGAGCAAAGACTGTCATCATTTCTTCCCATATGGAGAGTGTTGACTCAAGAACTGTATCTTGTCCCATATAATCAATGGAAACACCTTTAGGTTTAATAATTTCTCCGCTGTCATAAGAAAGCTGCTCAGCAATAATTTTTAATAAAGTTGATTTACCTGCACCGTTTCGTCCCACTAGGGCAATGCGGTCTTTTGATTGTACTTCTAACTTTATATTCGATAAAATGGGTTCTGCCCCATAGTATTTTGTAATACCGTTCAATTGTAGAATAATCATTTTTTCACCTCTAGTAGTATATCCATAGTGTATTTTAACATATTTTCAACTACAAGTTCTTCCTACAAGCGTTTGTAATTTGTAGAGGGACAAGAACAAATGATGAAGCGAATGTTTTGATTCATGAAATAAAATGATTTTACCTGCACATTTTATACAGGATACTATGTTAAAATAAGAGATAAGTGCATCTCTGAACTTATATATGATGGATGTAGAAAATCCGTCATGACTAACAAACGGATCCTTTGAAGGGCTAATTGCTTCGTTCTAGCTACCGACTTTAAGTATTCCTGGATAGACAAAAGGCGTCGGGGTGTGAAGCGGAGTATATATAAAACAAGAGAAAAGAGAGAGAATTGGAAGCGCTACCTCAAGGCGGTTGAGGCTTTGTGAAAGGTAATGCAATATGACTTGAAAATGTTAGTAATGACATACATGAACTGAGGGGGTACAACGTGAACACTGAACAATTAAAAATACCACAAGCAACGGCTAAACGATTGCCGCTTTATTATCGTTTTTTAAAAAACTTGCATGCTTCTGGTAAACAGCGTGTTTCGTCAGCGGAGTTAAGTGAGGCAGTGAAAGTTGATTCTGCTACTATTCGCCGGGATTTTTCTTACTTTGGAGCATTAGGGAAAAAGGGATACGGCTACAATGTGAATTATTTACTTACATTTTTCCGTAAAACGTTAGACCAAGATGAAGTAACGAAAGTAGCACTGATTGGCGTAGGGAATCTGGGAACGGCCTTTTTAAATTATAATTTTATTAAAAATAATAACACCAAAATTGAGTGCGCTTTTGATGTGATAGAAGATAAAGTCGGTACAAAAGTAGGCGACGTGCCGGTTTATCACCTTGACCAATTGGAAGATTATATGAGTGATGATATCTCAGTGGCGATTTTAACCGTTCCTGCCACTGTGGCTCAGCAAATTACCGATCGTTTAGTGAGTTGCGGAATTAAAGGGATTCTAAACTTCACTCCTGCACGCTTAAACGTACCGGATGAGATTCGACTGCATCATATTGATCTGGCTGTAGAATTACAGTCGCTTGTCTACTTTTTGAAAAATTATCCTGTTGAATAAGATGGACTGTGTTACGATTTCCTTAAGTCTAAATTAATAAGGAGAGTGGGAATATGGGGATTGGAGCAGGCAGTTGGATTATTATTGCGATTGTAGCACTGCTTATTTTTGGACCGAAACGGTTACCGGAGCTAGGAAGATCAGTCGGGCAAACGCTTAGAGAGTTTAAGCATGCCGCTAGCGGTGCCTCAGAAGATCGTGAAAAAGATAAACAGCGTCAAGTAGATGACAAAGAGTAAAAGGGTGATCATAGTATGACCGAACAAGAAATGTCAATATATGATCATATAGGAGAGCTGCGAAAGCGCATTTTAATTGTTTTATTTTTCTTTGTCATTGCCACAATTGGCGGCTTTTTTATAGCGGATAAGGTTATTGTCTATTTACAGCATGCTGATGAGGCAAAAAATTTAACGATGAATGCATTTAGGCTAACAGATCCAGTTAAGATTTATATGCAGTTTGCTGTTATTATCGGCTGTGTACTTGCAGCTCCTGTTGCACTGTATCAACTTTGGGCATTTATTAGTCCTGGTTTATATGAAAAAGAGCGTAAGGTAACGCTTGGATATATTCCTGTTTCCATTTTTCTCTTTATCGGCGGTGTCTCTTTTTCTTATTTTGTGTTGTTTCCATTTGTCGTCGATTTTATGACGCGCGTTTCTGATGAGCTGAATGTAAACCAAGTGATTGGCATTAATGAATACTTTTCTTTTTTAATGCAGCTCACACTGCCTTTTGGCCTGTTGTTTCAGCTTCCTGTTGTCGTCATGTTTTTGACGCGATTAGGAATTATCACGCCTATGTTTTTATCTCAAATTCGAAAGTATGCCTATTTCGTACTGCTAGTTATTGCCGCACTTATTACACCACCGGAATTGCTCTCGCACATGATGGTGACAGTGCCGCTCTTAATTTTGTATGAAATCAGCATCATTATTTCCCGCATTTCGTATCGCAAAGTGTTAAAGGCAAGGGCAGAGCAAGAAAGAGAAGATGTTAGTATGTAAAAAAACCACTGAAACAGTGGTTTTTTTATTTAGATGAATCATCTTGATTTTTATATTGCTGCTGCAACTTTTTAATTTTATAGTGCAAGATAAAAATGCGCACCGCAAATCTGAAATCGAACGCGGCTACGAGTGCAAATAAGATCGTGGGGAAATTCCACACGGTTTCCTGAGCATTTTGAATAGCCAGGTAGGTGAATAAAATCCCCATAATAATATAAATAAACCCTCGTGTTAAAGGGATATTCTTCATAAAAACATGCCTCCAAAAATAAACTGCATTTGTTCTGCTTGCTTTTGCATTTCTATAATTTTATCTGCAAAAATAGTTTGAGATAAAATAACGATTGTATTCATCAACACGTGAGCAATAATGGGTACAATAATTAGTTTTGTTCTTGCATAAAGGAATGCAAATACAAATCCCATGGCTGTATACACGAGCAAATGTTTAAAATCCCAGTGTACGGCAGCGAAAATAAGGGAACTAATAAATGCAGAGACAAAGAAATTATATCGTTTGTGAAGAGAGCCGAAAATAATCTTTCGAAAAATAATCTCTTCTAGAATTGGTCCAATAACAGACGTAACGACAATGAGGAACGGCGTTGCTTTAACAAGATTAACAATATTTTGTGTGTTTTCAGATACTTGGGTAATGCCAAGAGCGTGCTCAATCATACCTGCTACAGCTTGACCAGCCATAGCCAGGAACACCCCAAGGACTGACCAGACCACAGTTACCGTTGTTCCCGCATGTTCTATACGCATGGACATGTCACGGCGCAGCAGCAGTAAGACAATAAGTAAACCAAGGATAAAGCTAATGATGGTCCAATAAGTCAAAAGCATGACATTCGCTGTTCGAACTGGATATTGATCAAACATTCCTGTTAATTTTAACAGCGGTATACCAACAACTCCTGAAAACTGCATAAGGATGTAGGTGAGGATAACATACCAATAACGTTTTTCCAATCTTCTATACTCCTTTAAAAGGTTTTTATGTATATATGTCGAAGAAGTACTGTAAAGTTAGTAATTTCTTCTTGCTCGTATTGTAACATACATATTATTGAACAGAGAAAAGAATGCTTTATTTCTCAAAATCGTCGAAATCTAAAACTATTATATGTAGTTTTCGTAAATTTTAAATTTTTTTTGTTTAATACTTGCAAAAAAAACCCACTTTGTTTTAATATAATAATTGTGTTAGCACTCGTTGAGGTTGAGTGCTAATAAAAATGCAAACACATTATTTGAGGAGGTTGTTTCACTTGTTAAAGCCATTAGGTGATCGCGTAGTGATTGAACTTGTAAAATCTGAGGAAAAAACAGCAAGCGGTATCGTGTTACCGGACAGTGCAAAAGAAAAACCACAAGAGGGTAAAATTGTTGCTGTTGGTACAGGCCGAGTATTAGAAAGCGGTGAGCGTGTAGCTTTAGAAGTAGCTGCGGGCGATCGTATCATCTTCTCAAAATATGCGGGTACTGAAGTGAAATACGAAGGTACTGAATACTTAATTTTACGCGAAAGCGATATTTTAGCTGTAATCGGCTAATTTTAACCACAAACTTATCATACGTAAAAAATAGATTATTAAGAACTCTTGAGGAGGTCAAAGAACATGGCAAAAGATATTAAATTTAGCGAAGAAGCACGTCGCGCAATGCTACGTGGTGTAGATACATTAGCAAATGCTGTAAAAGTAACGCTTGGACCAAAAGGTCGTAACGTTGTATTAGAAAAGAAATTCGGTTCACCGCTTATTACAAATGACGGTGTAACAATTGCAAAAGAAATCGAATTAGAAGACGCATTTGAAAATATGGGTGCTAAATTAGTAGCCGAAGTTGCTAGCAAAACAAACGACGTTGCTGGTGACGGTACAACTACTGCAACAGTTTTAGCGCAAGCAATGATCAGAGAAGGTCTTAAAAACGTAACGGCTGGTGCTAACCCAATGGGTATCCGTAAAGGTATGGAAAAAGCAGTAGCTGTAGCGGTTGAAGAACTAAAAGCAATCTCTAAACCAATTCAAGGTAAAGATTCAATTGCTCAAGTAGCGGCTATCTCAGCAGCTGACGAAGAAGTAGGTCAATTAATTGCTGAAGCAATGGAGCGCGTTGGTAACGACGGCGTTATCACACTTGAAGAATCAAAAGGTTTCACAACTGAATTAGAAGTGGTAGAAGGTATGCAGTTTGACCGTGGGTATGCATCTCCTTACATGGTAACTGATTCAGATAAAATGGAAGCTGTATTAGATGATCCATACATCTTAATCACAGACAAAAAAATCGGTAACATTCAAGAAATCTTACCGGTATTAGAGCAAGTTGTTCAACAAGGCAAGCCTCTATTAATCATCGCTGAAGACGTAGAAGGCGAAGCTTTAGCAACATTAGTTGTGAACAAACTTCGTGGTACATTCACAGCTGTAGCTGTTAAAGCTCCTGGTTTCGGTGATCGTCGTAAAGCAATGCTACAAGACGTTGCGATCTTAACAGGCGGAGAAGTAATCACTGAAGAGCTTGGTCTTGACCTAAAAACAGCAAGCATCGATCAATTAGGTCGCGCTTCTAAAATTGTTGTAACAAAAGAAAATACAACAGTTGTAAACGGTGCAGGAAACGCAGAAGACATCCTAGCACGCGTAAACCAAATCAAAGCTCAGCTTGAAGAAACAACTTCAGAGTTTGACCGTGAAAAATTACAAGAGCGCTTAGCAAAACTTGCTGGTGGCGTAGCTGTAATTAAAGTTGGTGCGGCAACTGAAACTGAGTTAAAAGAACGTAAATTACGTATTGAAGATGCATTAAACTCTACGCGTGCTGCGGTTGAAGAAGGTATCGTAGCTGGTGGTGGTACTGCATTAGTAAATATCTATAATAAAGTAGCAAGCATCGAAGCTGACGGTGACACTGCTACAGGTATCAACATCGTATTACGTGCGATTGAAGAGCCTGTACGTCAAATCGCTCACAACGCTGGTTTAGAAGGATCAGTAATCGTTGAGCGTCTAAAAGGCGAAGCAGTTGGAACTGGATTTAATGCTGCAACTGGCGAGTGGGTAAATATGCTAGACACTGGTATCGTTGACCCAACAAAAGTAACGCGTTCAGCTCTTCAAAATGCTTCTTCTGTAGCGGCTATGTTCTTAACAACTGAAGCAGTTGTTGCTGACAAGCCAGAAGAAGGCGGAGCACCTGCAATGCCTGACATGGGCGGCATGGGTGGAATGGGCGGCATGATGTAATCACTGCCCTCTCTGAAAAAGCGACCAAGTACTCACTTGGTCGCTTTTTTGCGTGAGTTAATATTTTCAGATTTTTTGAAAATTTGTTAAGATAGTACTATGTTTATTGGAAAACTTATTAAACTCAAGGCTTAACTGAGTTTTAAGGGGGAGCTTTATTGATTCAGCCGGATCATATTAATAGTAAATTAAACCAAGTATTAGAAAACATCGATCAAATTGTGATTGGAAAACGTCAGGTATCTACGTTGAGTTTGGTTGCTTTGCTTGCAGAGGGGCATATTTTGCTTGAAGATGTGCCGGGTGTGGGGAAAACGATGCTCGTGAAGGCACTGGCCAAATCAATTGATGCAGAATTTAAACGAATTCAATTCACGCCTGATTTGCTGCCATCCGACGTAACAGGCGTTTCTATCTACAGTCCGAAAGACATGGAATTTCATTTTCGTCCAGGTCCTATCATGAGCCACATTGTACTCGCTGATGAGATTAACAGGACTTCTCCTAAAACACAATCGGCGCTTTTAGAAGCAATGGCTGAGCATCATGTAACAACCGATGGTATCACCCGGGAAATTCCAGCGCCTTTTTTTGTGATGGCTACTCAAAATCCTGTTGATTTTGATGGGACCTATCATTTGCCGGAAGCGCAGCTGGATCGTTTTTTATTCAAATTAGGCATGGGATATCCTACGCAAGAAGAGGAGCTTCAAATTTTAAATGGCGTATCTACCCAGATCAATCTTGAAGATGTCAAACCCGTCATGAGTATTCCAGAATTAGTACAGGCTCAAAAAGCTGTAAGCAGTATTTATGTAGATGATGCGATCAAGCACTATATCATTGAAATCATTCGCAAAACGCGCTCTCATCCACATGTTTCGTTAGGTATTAGTCCTCGTGGGACGGTTTCATTTATGAAGGCCGTTCAAGCATATGCTTTAGTGAAGGGAAGAGATTACTGTCTTCCTGATGATGTTCAAGAGCTTGCTTCGTATGTGTGTGCACATCGATTAACGCTAAGACCTGATACCCAGTACAGCGGCTTAACAGCGAGTGATGTGATGAAGCAAATTATGGCTGATACGAAAGTACCTGTTAAAAGGTAAAAGGGTACTTTATGAAACAGTATATAAAAGTGATATGGAATAAATGTAGAGACTGGTTCGTTTTATTCTGCATCTTTGCTGTTACGTTTTCTTACGCCATGTTTCAAGGGGGCTTTGTCAGCTGGTTTTTATTTTATAGCTTCTTACCTTTTGGATTATATGCGGTAGCCGTTTTGCTTTATCCGTTAAAGAAATGGAATGTTACTCGTGATGTGAAGCTACAGCCTCGATTCGCTGGAGATCATCTTTCGTATGACATTCATATTACACGCTCCTCGGCTTTTCCTGTTTATATGGCAGCAGTGAAAGAGGAGAGTAACCTTTTAGATCAAGAAGAAAGAACAATTTATCCGCTTTTTCAACGAAACGCTGTTATTCCGTATGAAAGATCGTTTGTAGAAAGAGGAGAATATGAACTTTTTACGATTTCGATTGAACTGAGTGATTTATTAGGAATTGTAAAAAAGAAGGCATATTATCCGCTGCAGCAGCGATTTATCGTGTATCCTCAGACTCATGAAATAGATATACCGTTCCTTTTAGCGGGAATAGAAGAAGGAAAAAATGAAGTTTCGACGGGGAATCAATCTACTACGTTAGTGACAGGCATTAGAGAATATCAGCCGGGTGATCGAGTAGGGTCTATTGATTGGAAGGCGACGGCTCGTAAAGCTACGTTGATTTCTAAAGAGTTCGGTCATTATCATGAACGGAGTATGATTATCATTGCAGATGTTATCAGCTCTTTATACTTTGAAGAACGAATGAGCTTTCTGGCATCCATGCTCATTCATGAAGAAACCAAGCGTAAAAAAATCGATTTTCTTTTAGCTGGAGATGCACTTTTTTCACCAAAAACCTCTGAACAAAGTGAGACTGATAACCTGTTGTATCACTTAGCGCGTGCACAGCCTATTAACAATCGAGCATTCGAAACAGAATTTAAGAGTATTGCCATTCAAAAGCAGCATTCTTTTATGGTCATTGTCAGTCAAGTTACAGGGACTCTCATTGGGCAGATTCAATCTAAGCTAAGTCTGCATGCTAAGGCATCAATAATTGTCGTTAAAGATGAAGGAGCAGGGCTTAGTGACGAAGAGACGGTTATTGTAAATGGAATACAATCTTCTGCTTTAACGGTTGAAGTCGTTAATATTCCTCTTCCTCTATCATCTAAAGGAAGTGAGGGCAGAAATAAGTGAATAAATCAGCTTTGTATGTAAAAAACATCTTATTGTACGCGGGAGCATTCTTTTTATTAGTGGAATGGCTTCTTCCTTTAAATGAAGTGACGGATACCAATCAAATTCAGTACTTTATCTTGTTTGTTGCTTACTGTTTTTTGTGTTTAACGTTTCGCTTGCCGTTTATCGTGATGACGTTAGGGAGTATATTGTTTATTTTGTTTTTGCTTCACAATCTCTATTTCCAAGGAGCCTTCTTTTCTTCAGACTGGCTTCCGAGACTTTTGGAGATTCTTCAGTCAGATGCACAAAGTATCATGGAGTGGAATATAGCGAATTTATCATTTGAAATGAGGAGCACTTTATTTTTTGTGCTGCTTTGGATTATGGCTTATTTAATTCGATATTGGATCTTTTATCAAAAAAGAATTTTCTTCTTTTTCTTCTTAACCATTTTGTATATTACCGTGCTGGATACCTTTTCTACTTACGATGCGGGAGCTGCTATTATTCGTGTGACGATTATCGGATTTTTATTAGTAGCCATGCTTCGCATAAATCCTGAACGCATAAAAGCTGCGAGCACTGAGCGTTTAGAAAATAGAAAACGATCGTTTCTTTTTCTAGGCAGCTTTTTAGCTATCGTCATTGTGCTGGCTTATCTCGCTCCTAAACCAGGGCCGCAGTGGCCAGATCCCGTACCTTTTATCACGGCGCATACAACAAATCAAGGACAGGGAGAATCTGCAAGCGGTCAACGAATTGGCTATGATATGGACGATTCTAAATTGGGGGGATCGTTTGTCAATGATGATACAGTTGTGTTTACAGCCAAAGTAGAGGATGAGCACTATTGGCGTATTGAAACGAAGGATGTTTATACAGGTAAGGGGTGGGAGCTGTCTAAAGAGGAAGAAAAAGTACCATTTAAAGGAAATGAAAACTTACTGCCTCAATATGACTCAAGTGTAGCAGGACAAGTAAGAAAAGCAGAAGTTGCCTATTCGCAGCCTTCTGTTCATCTTATGCATGTTCCTCAACTGCTGTCGCTAACCTTAAAAAATGGCATTCAAACCGATGTTACACCGACAAATGAAAAATTATATCCTTATCAAAATAACAAGCTTGTTACTGTTCAATCGTATGAGATGACGTATAAATATCCTGTATTTGATATTGGGCTTCTTCAGCAAGCAGAGGAAAAAAAGGCAGAGAGTTTAGAGAATAATAACGAATTTATAGCAAGGTATACACAACTTCCTGCTAACTTGCCGAAACGAGTAAAGGATTTAGCCCGTGAGGTAACAAAAAATAAGAACAATCGTTATGAAAAAGCGAAAGCCGTTGAAGAATACTTCCGATCAAATCCATATGTATATGATACTGAAAATGTTCCAATTCCTACGAAAAGTAAAGATTATGTGGATCAATTTTTATTTGATACAAAAAGAGGGTACTGTGATAACTTCTCTACCTCTATGGTCGTGCTGCTTCGTTCATTAGATATTCCTGCTCGGTGGGTAAAGGGCTATACAGAAGGTGATGCCACCGTCATTTCAGGAAGTAGTAAGTGGACAACCTATGAAATTACACAAAATAATGCTCATTCTTGGGTCGAAGTCTATTTTCCAGGAGCGGGTTGGGTACCTTTTGAACCAACAAAAAGTTTTTCTAATCCTTATGATTTTGTAGATAGCCAACCTAACAACTCTAGTGAAAATAGTCAAAGGGAAGAAGAGAAACAAGAAACGCAAGTGAAGGAGCAGCCTAAGGAAAAAGAGCTTCCGGTACAAGAAGAAAAAGCGAAAGGAAAAACAGCTTCTCTTCAAAATGCTAAGCTGTTTATGAAGTGGAAAGTGCTTTTCTGCGGACTGATTGTAGTTATGTTAATAGTAATATATCTCAATCGATTTAAATGGTTTTTACCTTTTTATATCTCTTTTTATAAAAAGAAAGAGAGTGTGGAAACCTTTGAATCAGCGTATGCTTTTTTACTTAAAAGACTCGCTGCAAATGGACTGAAGCGGCAAGGAAGTCAGACGCTGCGCGACTTTGCAGGAGAAGTAGATGAAAAATTAAATACGGTAAATATGCTACAATTAACGGAAAAATATGAGCGGGTTTTGTATCGAAATGCAGATTCCATAAAAGAATGGAAAGAGTCGATTGAATTGTGGGAAAATTTAATCAAAAAAACGAGTTCTTGACCATTGTTTCGCGGATTGATAGAATATTCTCGAACTTACTATAAATGTTTCGTATACCTTCATATATCCTCGATAATATGGTTCGAGAGTCTCTACCGGGTCACCTTAAACGATCTGACTATGAAGGCAGAACAGTCTATTTGACGATAAACGTCGTGCTCAACTAGACTTCTGCCTTTGTTTTTTGAGGGAGAAGTCTAGTTTTTTTTATATTTTAGGGCATAATAACAAGTGATTATTTACACATTCGGAGAGGTGAACAAGATGGAAGGCATGATTGTTGTATTAGATTTTGGTAGTCAATATAACCAACTGATTACGCGTCGCATTCGCGAGTTCGGAGTATATAGTGAATTGCATCCGCACACAATTACAGCAGAAGAGATTAAAGCATTAAATCCAAAGGGAATTATTTTCTCTGGAGGCCCAAACAGTGTGTACGGTGAAAACGCATTTCACTGCGATGAAAACATTTTTGAATTAGGTATTCCTGTTTTAGGTATTTGTTATGGAATGCAATTAATGACTCATCATTTTGGCGGGAAGGTAGAAGGTGCTAGCCATCGTGAATATGGTAAAGCAGCGATTAACGTACAAAACGATTCATTAATGTACCATGAGTTGCCAAAAGAACAAGTTGTTTGGATGAGTCACGGTGATTTAGTTGTAGAAACACCAGCTGGTTTTGAAGTGGACGCAACTAGCCCATCTTGTCCAATTGCCGCAATGAGTAGCAAAGATAAGAATATGTACGGAGTGCAGTTCCATCCAGAAGTTCGCCATTCAGTGCACGGTAACCATATCTTAAAGAACTTCGTGTTTGAAGTATGTCATGCTGAAGCAAACTGGTCAATCGAGAACTTCATTGAAGTTGAAATGGATAAAATCCGTGAAACAGTTGGAGATAGAAAAGTACTTTGCGCACTTAGCGGTGGAGTAGACTCTTCAGTAGTAGCTGTGTTAATTCACAAAGCAATTGGTGATCAGTTAACATGTATGTTCGTAGATCACGGTTTATTACGTAAAGGTGAAGCGGAAAGCGTAATGGAAACATTTAGCGAAGGCTTTAATATGAATGTAATTAAAATCGATGCAAAAGATCGCTTCTTAGAAAAATTAAATGGCGTATCAGATCCTGAACAAAAGCGTAAAATCATCGGTAATGAATTTATTTATGTATTCGATGACGAAGCTGCTAAATTAAAAGGGTTTGATTTCCTAGCTCAAGGTACGCTATACACAGATATTATTGAGAGTGGGACAGCTACAGCTCAAACGATCAAATCTCACCACAACGTAGGTGGATTACCGGAAGATATGCAGTTCAAACTAATCGAACCGTTAAACACGCTATTCAAAGATGAAGTACGTGCATTAGGTTCTGAATTAGGTATTCCTGACAACATCGTTTGGCGTCAACCTTTCCCAGGACCAGGTCTAGGTATTCGTGTACTTGGTGCAATTACGGAAGAGAAGTTAGAAATTGTACGTGAGTCGGATGCTATTTTACGTGAAGAGATTGCAAAAGCTGACTTAGAGCGCGATATCTGGCAATACTTTACGGTTCTTCCTGACATCCGCAGTGTAGGTGTAATGGGAGATGCTCGTACGTATGATTACACAATCGGTATTCGTGCTGTTACATCGATTGATGGTATGACTTCTGACTGGGCGCGTATTCCTTGGGATGTGCTTGAAGTTATCTCAACGCGTATTGTAAACGAAGTTAAGCATATTAACCGCGTAGTGTATGATATTACAAGTAAGCCACCTGCAACGATTGAATGGGAATAATATGTAAGAAAACCGAACAAACGGACATTCTTTTATAAGAATGTTCGTTTTTTGTTGACTTTTTTAAAAAGTTAATGGTAGGATAGTAACATAAAACAGCGAGATATAGCTTTAATGTCGTATAATATTGGGGATAAGGCCCAAAAGTTTCTACCGAGCTACCGTAAATGGCTTGACTACGAGAAAGTAATACATGTATGTGTAAAAATCTTTTGTTTTTTTTGCTCATACATTTCTCTTTTAGTCGATCTTATGCCTTTACGCGCCTAGTGTAGAGGCATTTTTTATGGCTTGCCTAAGTGCATGCGGCTTCTATAAAGGGAGGAAAAAACGTGAAGAAGTATTTTCGTTTTGAAGAGCTGGGTACTAGCTATCGAAAAGAGTTTATAGCTGGCCTTACAACTTTTCTATCTATGGCTTACATTTTATTTGTTAATCCATCTGTGCTATCACTAAGTGATGTAAAGGATCTGCCTGACAGTATGAGAATGGACCAAGGGGCTGTATTTACAGCTACTGCTTTAGCGGCAGCTTTGGGATCGATTGTTATGGGAGTGCTTGGTAGATATCCAATTTCATTAGCTCCAGGTATGGGATTAAACGCATTTTTTGCTTATACAGTTGTTCTGACAATGGGAATTCCATGGCAGACGGCTTTAACGGGTGTTATGATATCAGGTGTTATTTTTATTCTTTTAACATTAACAAGCCTGCGAGAAAAAATTATTAATTCTATTCCTATTGAATTAAAAATGGCTGTTGGAGCAGGTATTGGTTTATTTATTAGTTTTATTGGTATGAAAGGTGCCGGAATCATCGTCAAAGATGATGCCACATTTGTTGGACTGGGTGATTTAACTAACCCAACAACGTTACTTGCGGTTTTTGGCATTGTCATTACTATTGTATTAATGGTGCTTCGAGTAAATGCAGCTGTATTTATCGGTATGATTGTAACGGCTGTAGCGGGTATGGCTTTTGGTTTAATTGATACACCTAAAGCAGTTGTTTCATCAGTTCCTAGTCTTGACCCGACGTTTGGGGCAGCTTTTCAAAATATCGGTGATATCTTTACTGTAAAGATGCTAGTCGTCATTTTAACTTTCTTATTTGTTGATTTCTTCGATACAGCAGGTACGATGGTTGCTGTAGCAAGTCAAGCTGGGCTTATGAAAGATAATAAGCTTCCGCGAGCGGGCAGAGCGTTATTGGCAGATTCTAGTGCGATTGTAGTTGGTGCTGTTCTTGGTACCTCATCAACAACAGCTTATGTAGAGTCTACGGCTGGAGTAGCAGCGGGCGGACGTTCAGGATTTACTGCAATCGTAACGGCGGCGTTTTTCTTAGTTGCACTGTTCTTTTCTCCATTGTTAGCGGTCGTGACACCAGCTGTTACTGCGCCGGCTTTAATTACGGTAGGAGCTCTGATGGTGTCAAATTTAGGGGAAATTAATTGGAAAGAGTTCGAAGTAGCAGTTCCTGCATTTTTTACGGTAATTATGATGCCATTAACATACAGTATTGCAACAGGTATTGCGGTTGGTTTTATCTTTTATCCTATTACAATGTTATGCAGCAAGCGTGGAAAAGAAGTTCATCCAATTATGTATGCTCTCTGTATCATCTTCATACTCTATTTTGCATTCTTAGCAGAATAGTTTAAATAAAAAAGCTCAGTTTAATGACTGGGCTTTTTTTTTATGGTAAGATAAGAAAACTGCATAGCGGCTAGATTGCTATTGTACTAGAGAGTATTCAATCATTTTACTGAAAGTTTACTTCATTAACTTTTTTATTTATAAAGTTTTTTAGAAAAACGATTGACTCTATATATTATATATGGTAAATTATTAAATGTCGCTGAGGAACAGCGCAGTTGAGAGAAATATCTTAAAAAAAGATGTTGACATCAAAATGGTAGAATGTTATACTAATAAAGTTGCTTCAGAGCAACGG
>NZ_JAQMYN010000030.1:0-19237 GCF_028369225.1 Priestia sp. AB | reverse complement strand
AAGCTTGCATTTCACCATGAAGAGGAGCACTTGCTTTTCCTACAGAGGAGCTGCCTCCATTTGTGCTTCCACTCTGACCAGAAGCCTGCATTTCATCGTGTAGAGAAGCACTTCCACCTTCTACATAAGATCCAGTACCCTCATTTACACCTTCACTATAGCCAGAGGCTTGCATTTCATCATGTAGAGAAGCACCTCCACCCTCTACAGAAGATCCAGTACCTTCATTTGCACTTTCACTATAGCCAGAAGCCTGCATTTCATCATGTAGAGAAGCACCTCCACCCTCTACAGAAAATCCAGTACCTTCATTTGTACTTTCACTATAGCCAGAAGCCTGCATTTCATCATGTAGAGAAGCACTTCCACCCTCTACAGAAAATCCAGTACCTTCATTTGTACTTTCACTATAGCCAGAAGCCTGCATTTCATCATGTAGAGATGTATTTCCACCTTCTACAGAGGAAGTTGATCCCTGACTATCAGTAGAAACACCTGCTGCCTGCATCTCATCCTGTAAAGAGCTGCCTTGACCTTGACCTGCCCCTTTTCCTTCCAAAGAATTCCCTTCAGTATTTTTGCCCCCTTCTTGTTTCTCAGTAGAGGATAATCCCTGTTGTTGAGCTTTCTGCTCATTTCCTGTGTTTTGACCTTTAGAAGCAGTGTTTCCTTTCTCACCTGCCATTCCTGCCTTTTTCATTTCTTCATGCAATGCTGGTTGTTTTTCCTTATTTCTTTGTGTAACTAATCCTTTTCCAAGCCCTCCAACTCCTGTTGCTGTCTGAAGAGCACCACTACCAAGACCTTTTCCTACATTACCAACACCTTTTGCAAGATTGGCTCCTCCTTTTAAGGTTCTGCCCATCATGCCAATACCACTTTCAAGTCCTTTTGCCATCGCAAAACCTCCTGCCAGAGCGCCCCAACCACTTTTGAGTCCGGCATCGATGCCAAAGAGACGTTCACACATTACAGGCCCATCTACAACAGCAATACTAAAGGCGATCAATGCGATCAGGTATGGAATACCCTCTAATTTATCGCTAATAAAGACCGTTCCCATCAAATAGACCTTCATAGATATAAAGATCATAATCGTTACGAGGAATGTATTCAGGATATTTTTTAAAACGGCTTTTAACTTCTGCCCATCTGCTACATCCGCAGGCGCAACAATTTGGGCTAAAATGGAGTTAAATCCTAGCTCAAAGCACAACTTTGCTAATTTAATAGAGGTAAATAACAACGTCATCCCTATAACAAAAAGGGAAACCGCAATTGTCCAGAAGTTCCATGACCATCGGTAATAGAGTTCTGGAAAGAAGTCAAACCATCCATTATCTAGTTCTGCAACTCCATCTTTCCCATCTGGTGTCAAAGCAGTTTTATGTGTAATTATGTCTTTTCCATCAGCACTTAATTCTTTATCTTTAGAAACCTTAAATTTATCATCCATCTTTTCAGTAATATCAATCATCATAATATTTTTTTGTGGTACTTTATTTGGTTCTTTCAATTCTGGACTCTTCCATTTTGTAAGGTCAAATTGTGCGACATCCGTTAGATTACTTTTAATAATCTTTTCACTTACGGTTCCTTTTTCATTTAAATCAACAGCTTCAATGGCTTGATCGGTGAACTTATCAGCCTTTAACATACTTGTATTTAATAAAAGTAAGACTGCCATTGAGATAAAAATGTTAATCATAATTTGTTCACGATTGACTTTTTTCTGAATAATCAACATGTAGCCGATATACAGAAAGGAAAAGGCCAGTAACACATATAAAAAGGGTTGAATCTTCGTAATAAAATCTTGAATGTCAGGAGAATTAAAAAACGATTTAACGCCTAACACACTGTCTGTAATCCCTTCTAGTCCATCCACTAGAAATGAAAGAACTTGAATACATCCCCAACCCAATTTCCGTAATAAATAAGTGAGGATATTTCCGACATCTAAGTACTCCGAAAACTCATGTAGCTTTTCAAGAATTTCTTCATCTTTCATCTGCTCATCTCCTTATGCACGTATTACATGCCTTGAAACAACGTATCAACGGTTATTTCTAATCGTTCATCCAGAGGAGAAACACGAATTTGTACAGGTGCTTCTCCTTCCTGTCCTTTTTCCAAATGTATAGTGCCATCTAGTAAGCCAATTAACACTTGATGTCCTTCTTTCACAATCGGTGCATAGTCCTCTAAAATACGCTCTAATTCCTTTGAAATATTTGTCATTCTTTCTCCCCCTTTTGGTATTAAGCTTCTTGTGCTTCCATCTCATGTTTCAAATTTCTAATAATGGTATTTATTTTTGTTTGAAGAAGTTGGTGGACATTTTTACTTAGTTGGTCACTAACTCCTAGCATATTTAATTCCTCTTCAAACTCACTCATGGACTGTTGCTCAATCTCTTCCACCGTTTTATTCATTGCTTTTGGTAAATGTACTTTTAAAGCAGTAGAAACGTTCTTATCTCCATCAAAGAACTCTTTGACTGTTTTAGTTTTATAGTTCTCATACGTTAGAGGAGGAAATGGATCGTCGGTTAGTTCCTCTTCTTTTTCAACCGATGGAGGTTGTGATTGAAAAGGAAAGAAATTATGAATCACCAAGGATCTTGGATTGACTTGTTCATGTAAAGACGAAATATCAATATCTAGTATCGAACGATCCGTATCAAAGTCCTCTCCGAGGTATTCCCAACGGTATTTCAAGGCTGTTTTTCCAGTGTTATAGATCGGATGTGCTTTAATTCTCTGACGTGCTTTATCTTGACGTTTTACCACACGCACAACCACACTTTCTCCTTCTTGCAATTCCATTAATTCATTGGGTGTTAATAATGGTTTTCCATCCACTCCCTCTGTTTTACTTTTATCTGTTGATAATGCTTTCCCACTTCGAGAGGTAGAATTGATGGTACCGTCCCCTAATTTTTGTGAAATGGTCTTCGCTGTTTCGTAGTTATTGCTTAAAATATAAAACGTATTCCCACAGTTTCCTTCAATCGTTTCAGCATCATTTCCATATTTATTTTTTAGTTGTGCATAGGCTTGAATCACTAAGTTAAAACGTATATTTCGTCCTAAACAAACCGTGATAATGTTGGACATTCCCTCAATTGCCGGCATGTTCCCAAATTCGTCTAACAACACCACTACTTCTCGATGACACTTGTTTCCTCGTGCCAATGAAGCATTCTTAGAAAGAACATAATATAACTGCCGAACAAAAATAGAGGCTATGACATGGTTACTTGAATCATAATCTGGTGTGACCATAAAAATAGCGATTGGTTTTGTAAAATACGTCACTTCCTTTACATGAATGGTTGGATGCTGTTTCTCTACTGTAAACGTGGTACCTCCTGTTTCTTTTGTGATTCTATGTATCCTAATAACAGTTTCAAGTCTCGATGAAGTAACAATTTTATCACTGAACTTTTCCGTTAATATAATTTCATCATTCTGCTTGACTTCACTTGTAAAGTTGACTTCAAATAACCCTTTGGCATCGGTTTTAATGGTTTCTTTTTGACCATCTGGAAAGGTCATTTCTAAGCGAGTAAGAGGTGCTGCTTTTCCTTTGATGGTTTTTCCAAAGCCCACACGTTTTAAATCAACGCTATTTTTAGAAGTCATCTTGGCGATTTCATCAAACGTAAAAATGGATAGTCCATTCATCGTTTGAGTGAAGATGCCTCCTCTTGTCGTACCTTTTGAGAAGTTTGAAGTCGCATACTGCATTTTGGCGACACTTTCTGTTGGTAGCCCATCAAAGTACAAATCTAACGCATTTTGGGTATCTCCTTTTTTATTAATTACAACCTCTTTCGAGCCTAACTCTGACAACATATTCGCCACTGTGTACATGTTGATTTTATTCTCTTCTTTTTCTTTAATACACTTATCCGTTACAGCAAGAATCATGGCGTTACATAAACTCATCGCACACTGTTGCCAGAACGGATCTTTCGCATTTGAATTGTAGTAAAGCGTATAGGATAATGTGTTACATAGAGCCTGAGCTGTTGAATAATCCCCATCTTTATACGTTTCTTTGATCATTTCCAATAGGTTATAACTCATGGATTCTAATGGATTGAGTAAGTTTAGAACTTCAACATGATAACCTCTTTCCTCTAACGTGTTTTTAGAAGCTGCGAGCAATTCGCCCTTTGGGTCGTTGCAAACTAGGGAAGGTTGTTTTTCAGCTCGTGAGTAGATATCAATCGTTGGAAAAACAAAGGTTTCCCCTTTCCCTGATCGTGTAATCCCGATGATTAAATTATTAACGGGTGTGTCATCAATCAGCATGTAGCTTTTCTTCGTAAAGAATCGATGTGCATGGAGAAGCTTCTGTATTCCCTTTAAAGCTTTATACTCTTTCCATGTTTGAATCAAATCATAAGTTTGAATACGTGAAACAGGTACACCACCTCCCCCTTGATACGTTGTCGTTTTTTCAGGTACTTTGCGATATTGTTTTTTCAATTCACGCCTTGTGGTAAACCGTCCAGACCCTTTTTGATTATGGTTTAAATCTTTGAAGTTGGATTGAATATTATAAGCGAATTTGGCCGTTAATAAGGCAGCCACTAGACACATCGCTCCATATAAAGGCATGTACTGTTGAAAATGAATCTCTGTCAAAAAGGATGTTTCTAGATGAAATGGCTGCGGTTCAAACACATCACTAAACGTTGTTTGAACAAGGTTTCGCATCATGTTAAAAAGAAAGTTCAAGATAAGTAGAATAGACACAAAAAAACAAGCACTTAAAGGAATAAGTACTTGTTTTTCAGCGATTACATATTTGATGGACTTATTAGGTTGCATTTCTTATTCCCTCCTGGTCAATCTCTTCAGAAGTAGGAATGACATAGTAGGCACTCGATGAAAGAGAAAAGAACGTTTGATCTCTTGCCTCATACTTGTGTTGAAGGTAACGAAAAGCCGTGTTAATGTCCCATTGTACCTCTTTCATATCCTCTTCGGTTATTACATAGGCTTCATTACAAACTAAGTCGTCTTTTTCCTGTTGAGTAAGCTTGGAGATATCTAGAGGTGGCATCGTTGGTTTCGTGCATAATCGAAACTTGAACGCATATTTCAGAAAATCGTCTGTAAGAGTAATCGAATCGGCATTTTTAAAGATCATGACAATCTGATTTTCTAAAAGAATGACATTATGAACACTGTTCGCAATGCGTTGGGCATGAAGTTGAGTGGTATGAAAGCTGCCCAATTCAATTTCGAGGAATAAATCTTCTTCATAGTATTCGATCCCTACGACAAAGGCTTGCTTCTGATTTTTCACTTTTGTTTGTGTATACATCCTGTTCATCCTTTCTTATAGATTTTTTAGGAGCTCTTCTTGTTTTTTCTGCTGATCCGTTAAAGATTGGATTTTCTTTTCATCTTTTGGATCTTTCTTCTTTTCTTCCTCCACTTGTTTTTTTGTCTCTTCTACCTCCTTCTTTGTTTTCTCATAGGTTGCTATTTTTTGATTCAAGTCTTGATTTTGAATATGAGCTGCCTCTTCTTTAGCCTCCTTTACTTTATCAAGCTTCAAGTATCCATAAGCCTTCATTTCATAGCGTTTATCAGTCATTTCTACTCCTGATTGACGCATCATATCTTCCCATCGTTGTTCGTGATAGGCAAGATCAAAGGCTCCATTTGGCGAAGGAAACGTTTGTTGAAATTCCTTTAACACATTGACATCTCCTTTCTTTGAAATCATGCTTTCCACTACTTCTGGATGATCTCCCTGAAGCCTAACAGCTTTCTCATACTTTTTTTGATCGACGAGAAGGCTCATATAAACGTTTTTCTGTTCTTTCGTAAGACTTTGTTCATCAATAGAAGAAAGCCGTTTTAAAGCTCCTTCTGAATCTCCTAAGAGCGCTCTTTCATATGTTCCTGTTATTTTTTGTTCGAGTTTGACTTGTTTTTGTAAATCTTGAATCGTTTCAGCTCGATCTTGGGAAGTAGCCACTGTTGAAAAACATGTTGCTGAAAAGATAAGAAGGGATAAAACCCCTCCTCCATAGATCAACCTTCGGTTACGAGTAGAAAGGACAGGTGTTTGAGTCGTTTGTACATCACCCTCTTTTTCTTCCCCTAAAGAAAAAGAACCATCTGTTGTTTTCAGATGGTCCGGTACTTCCTTTTCCAATTGTTCAAGAAAACTTCTCTTTCGAGCTTCCTGTATATCGTCCATTTTTAAAGAGCTTAACTTTTTCTTAATATGATCGACTACATGGCGACTATGACCCAATCCAATAGACAATGTTCCTGCATATACCTCTTGATCTTCCTCATCAAGGATAAAAAAATCGGCATGAGCTTTTTTCTTCGTACGCTGATAGTGGGTTTCTAATGTTTCTGTTATCTCGCATGCTTCTGGAATCGATAACTTTTGAAATGGCTTTAACTCTTTTTTCTCACTTTTTATAAACATGACAGACAGCATGTTTTTCCATTCCTTTCGTCTAAAAATGGGCATAGAAAAAAGCTATACAATCGACTGTATAGCTTTCTTAGCTTCCGAATCGGATATTTGTATTTACACCTTCAGCTAATGCATAAGCACCCATGACAACCACTAACCCAACTGCGCCTCCAACAAACCAAGCGATACATTTATGACGACCTCGTTCTCCACCTAAGATTAAGTGATACCCACCTACACAAAAGGCAAGAGCTGCCGCAACCATCGCAATACGCTGCATCCATTTGATAATAGACTTTCCACTTTCTATGAGGCCATTCATGCCATCTGCCGCCCCCAGGGTTAAATGCGAAGTTAACTGCGTCACATCCACGCTATTCAATAAATCTAACATGTGTTCCACTCCTCTTTTTCGTTAGTTTTGTGTTACTGGAATGCTTTGTGGTCTTACAGGAACTGGTTCAGCTGCTTTAGGTTCGCTTTTTTCCTCCTCCTCTTCTTCACCTGTAAAAGCACTTAATGCTTGAAGAATTAAATCTTGATTTTCTTCAATAAACTGTTGGTGTTGTTGATGTAGCCAGTCATTGTATTTGTTTCCATTCACTTTTAGCAACTTTTCCACGAGATCTTTTGATTTCTTTAATTCTTTTTGGGAGATCGTCAAGATACCACCACCTTTCAAAGCGAATCTCTTATTCTTCGAAATACATTTCTTTCGATGTTTCAATAAAATGAGAAAGTTCTGTTTCTAATTTTGATGGATCATATTCATCTAACTCAATTTGTTGTTTTAACTCACCATCTTTATAGACAGCCAAAGTATCAGCATGTTGATCTAATCCATAGTCGTTTTGACTCTTAGAACCATCAAATTTAGGATGATGACCATCTAACTCCTTTCCTTCAACATTCTCTTGTTGCATTGCACGTTTGACATCATTCATGTATAAATCACGATTCTCCTTATTAAAAGAGAACATAATGAATCCAGTACCATCTTCTTTCATAAATTTCTTCATCTGAAGAGGACTTAATTCTTCTAGTTCACCATTTCCTTTCACTTCACTTGAATTTTGGGAAGAGACAAACGCTGTGCCTATTCCAAGAGCCACAACGATTCCTGCCACAGCAGAAAGTAACCATTTTTTGTTTTTCATAACCATTCTCCTTTGTTCTTAATATTCAGACATAACAAGCGATTCTGAAACCTACCGAGAGTCATATTTCACCATAGGTTTAGCGATCATCTCTGTCTTTTCAAGGTTATGAAAGGAAATATATACCCGTTTCTGGCTGGAAGGGCAAACCCTATATTGGCATGCATAGTTTTCACTAAGCCCAATAATGCACAACGTTTTCGGCATGTACGAAGAACCTCGTGTATCTACTGTTTGGAGTGTTGTCGCTTCTTCGGAGTTACCCTCACGCCATCACTCTTCACAGATCATGGATACACCGTCACTGTTTTGTTGCTAGATCACCGATGAGTTTTAGGACGCACTCATCGAACCTTTTTATTATCGTATACCTTAACCCCCTTGTGATCCGTTTAGGGGAGGCACGCAATATAAAATTGTCAAGGTACCACTTCTCGTGCTCTCGGCACGTTTCAAAATCGCTTGTATGCTGCATCTAAGAACTAGCAGGTCTTTTGTAAAACTTCCTTCAATTCCTCATCTTTCTTTCTGCGCTTGGCGACGATGGTATGAGCCTGATCCATTACTGAGCGTACTTCATAATAAATATCAGCTACACGTTTGACATCGCCCGTTCCTTTTTCTACAGCTACCCCTCCTTTTAACGTATACAACTTTCCATCAAAGGTTTTGGCACTTTTCGCACGTGCATCTGATATATCATAGAATGCTAGTCGCTTTTCTGCTTCCATATTCATCGCCCCTCGTTAAGTATTCTAAAACTTAGTTCATATCCTTATGATTTGTTAAGAAAATATCTTCTAATCTAAGATCCAATGCTTCTGCGATTTTCTTCATATTTTCAAACGTTGGATATTGACGAGTCCCATTTTCGATTTGAGAAATAGTTGGTTGCGGGACTCCTGATAATTGAGCTAAATAGGTTTGGCTCCATTTCTTAGATAACCTCTTTTCTCGTATGGTATTTATTTCTAGCACCTCCTTGATTACATTATATTCATTTTCGGATAATATATAAATATATTTTTAACCAAATTCGTATACTTTTTAATTTTGTTTAATTTGTTGATTTCACATTACTTTCAGTCTTTGATAAAATTAAAAAAAAACTTAAAGAGAGTAGATAATATGAATGAATTAAAGAAGTATATAGGTACAAAAATAAAAGATTATCGAAAAGAACTTAAAATAACTTCTGTCGAGTTAGGAAAGCTCTCTAATACGTCTCAAACCACAATTAGTGGTATTGAGCGTGGAGACAGATTTGCTTCTTTTGAAGTAATGATAAAGATTTGCGAGGTTTTAGGAATTACTTTATATGATGTGCTTCCTTCTGAAATTACTAAGAATTTAGATTTAAATCTCCTCGATCGTAATGATGAAAGAATTAATATCATACTAAGTACTATGGCGCCAGAAGATATTGAAATAGCAGAGAACCTTTTACTTAATCACATGTCGTTCTTGAAAGAGTTTAATAATCTAACTCCTGAAGCGAAAGAATACTTAACAAAATTCATTCATTCAATATCAGATAAATAATCCTTAAATATATGTTATAGGAATTTATTCGTTTGCAGGAGGGGAAACTTTTTTCCCCTCCTCAAATACAAAAGAATGTGCTAAACTTAAAAGTTATTTTTCTTTTTGGATTTAATTTCAATAAAAAAAGGGATCTTAGTACCAATACTAAGATCCCTTTTAAGCATTTAGTTTCCGTCTCCATGACCGAGAGTGTTTTTTTATAGTATCTATAGTTTTATATAGACGTTCAGCAATATCGCTTTTTTTATAACCTTTCTTTTCAAGGTTATATACTTCTCTTTCAGAAGATGTAAGACTACGCAATTTCTTTTCTTCTCTCATTTTCCCTAATAAAGCTCCGGCAGCATCCGAGTGTATTTGATTCCTACCTTCAACTGCTTCACGTATAGCCAAGATAATATCATAAATACTGCTCTTATTTATATAATTAACTGCTCCTGATTCAAAGGAGTCAACAATAACATCTTGCTCACTAATTGAAGTAAGTGCAATTGCTTTGATTTTTTGTTTACTCAATATTTCAATAATCTCAATTCCATCAAGATTGGCTGCTGTTAAATTGATATCCATAAGAACTATATCAATCTGACTTTCATTTTCTACAATTTCTAGAACTTTCTCTTTAGAATCAACAATTTTTATAACCTCAATATCATCTGCTTCTTTTTCAATATACATGGATATATTTTTTTGCCAAAAAGGATCATCTTCTACTAGAATTACTTTTATATTTTTATCTTTCATGTAGATTTACCTCCCATTTGGTTATGAGCTAAGTTTTGTAGAAATCATCCTAGATTTAGGAAGTTTAATAATCATTGAAGTCCCTTTTCCTACTTCGCTATGTACTGAAAGTTCACCATCATGCGCTCTAATTGTTTTATAACAAAAGCTAAGTCCTAAACCATGATTTTTAATGTTTTTCTTTGTAGAAAAATAGGGTTCCATAATACGATTTAATTCTTCTTTAGAAATCCCAACTCCATTGTCAGTAATTTCAATACTAATTCCACCATTTTTCATTTTGAACATTTGAATATGAATTAAACCTTCTGTCACAACAATTGCTTCCATAGCGTTGTTTAAGATATTGTTTACTACTTCTTTTAAAAGAATTGGATCACCATATAATATTGTATCAACTGTGAATTCAGTTTTTATTTTGATACCTTTGGCATTAAAAATTTTCTCTACTCCACGTACACAATCTGTGATTAAGTTTACCATTTCTACATTTGTTTCTTTCAGAACAATTTCTTCTGTCTTTGCTCTAATACGATCCACCATGTTATCTATTCCTTCAATTGCAGAAAAAACTGAATCAATTGCTTTCTCGGCCTCATCTAGATCTCTTTTTTCAATAGAATTTTGAGCAATATTAAAGAAAAACTTTATTTTACTTATTTCGTTCTTGATAGTGTGATTTAATACAGCTGTTCCGCCATTCATTATTTGAATGGACTTATCTAATATTTGCTGTTGTTCTACTTTCACCTTAATTCCAAAGGCACCATTTAGAAAGATATATCCAATAAAGAATATATAAGCCCCGAAGAAAAACATAGGTACAACTCGAAACAACTCTGTCTGTGAATCAATAGCCCTAAGAACGTAATTAAATATAAACACACCTAACCATGCAGGGACGAGCACGATAAAGACTCGAAACTTTTGCTCTCTTTGATAAACATTTATCTCGTCACGCCATGTACAAAACATAATAAAACTAGCAATCAAAAAGTATGGAGCAGACCAAATTAAAAGGATGCGAAAGTTAATATCTATATCTGGGTGAAAGTCAGTGAAAAATATCATAAAAACCATTGGTAAAGAAAGCACATAAGCTAAAGCTTTTTTCCTTTTCCCTTTAACTATTTGTGAATAAACAATTGAATACATTAGGATAGCATAGGGAGAAATAACTTCACCTAAAAATTGCAAATAGATATGTGCTGTAAATAATATATTGGATATACTCTCAACTCCAAATTTATGTACACCTGGTATAATGTCAGTCAATATGGCTTCTGATAATGCACCTATCCCCCCAGACATTGCAAAAGTAATCATCCATCGATTTGCTTCATTTTCTTTAGGTTGAGTAATGAACAGAATAATGGCAAATAGTAAATTAAAAACAAATATAAATAACATTCTTAAGTGCCAGACAAAATGTCCAAAATATCTTTTGGTTGCTTTGCCACAAAATCTGCATTACCTGTGCTTAAAAGGTCTAACGAGTCATACCCCCAAGATACTGCTATACAAAGAAGTCCATTTTTTTTAGCAGCTTTAATATCTCTTAACTCATCTCCTATATAAATAACTTCTTCTTTTTTTAATTTGTTATTTTTCAAGAACACTGAAATATCTTTTGATTTAGAAAAAGGGTTGAATGTATATTGACTATAATCAAAAATATTAATGGAATTATTTATTAAAAATTCACTGGTTACATCTTTCTTATTACTTGTTAAAAAGCCTAATTTATAACCTTGCTTTTTTAGTTCTTTGAGAATTTCACTTATTTCAAGTACAGGTGTTAAATTAGGTATAAACGTTTGATATCTTCTTTTTACTGCAATCCCAACCAGAGGCATCTTATATATAGGTACATTGAGCGTCTTACAACGATCACGTATTGATAATGTACTTAAGTGTAATACCTCTTCTTCGCTAATTTTTTTATAACCTTGCTTCTTAGCAATTTCATTAAAAATATCAATTGCTAAAAGCTTTGTATTTACAATAGTGCCATTGAAGTTAAACAGTATAACTTTTTTCATATAATTCTCCTAGAACTTTTTAAATTTATAGAACATTAGTTTTGTTTTATCGTATCAAACTACCATTTAATTTCAAATAGAACATAAATCCTTTTATTTACATTTATTATAGTTGTTAGATGATTATATTTGACCTAAATAAATGTTTTTTATTAACATAAAAATGAATATTATTCATTGATTTACTTTTTATACCAAATAAATAACGTTCAATAGTCTTGTTTTTTACATAAAAACCCACCCTATTATTCCGATAATTAAGAAAAAATCTAAGATTGCCCCTCCAATTGCAATAAATCCCAATATAATCGGGCCGAAGATAGTAAAAAATGAAAGAATACAAATAATTGCTACAACGATAAGCAGTGCTACTCCTAAGAATTGTAACAGCAAAACTTTTATGGTAAATAAAAAAGCAAGAATCAAACCAATTATAAGAGAAAATGTAATGATTCTAGTCATACTATTGTTCAGTAATTTCATGGAGCTCCCTCCTCTAACGTACCTATAATTATACTTATTTACATAAATAACCAATTTCAACCTAACCTTAACTTACAGTATCCAATATTCCAACAGCCCACTACTTATCTTTTGTACATTAACTAACCTGTGTTTAATCCGAAGCTTGTACTTAAAGGTGTGTCAGTTTCACATTTAATAAAGATAAATATCACTATAGAATATAAACTACGTTTTACACCCTAAATAAGTTCACCTTAAGTTAAACTAAAACTACCTTTAGTTTAACTTAAGGTGAACTTAACCTCCCCGACATACACACTACATCCCGGACAAGTTAAACCATCACTCGAACAAGTTCAACTAAAGATGTCATTTGTCCGAAAATTCGTCGGAAATATGTACAAGATGTCGTTTTGTACGAACCCATTTGTTTTCTTAATGTCTTTATTTGTTCAAAATGTTGTTTTGTACGGTATAAAACGTTTCTATTATGTTATCATTATGTCATGATGTATTTTTCAAAGGAGGTTTTCTGCAATGGATTACGAAAAAGTGTATTCCTTAACGGCAATAGCAGACAAATTAGGGCGTTCAAGGTCTAGTGTCTATGATTGGCTCCATACATATAAGGAATTTGTAGAACCGCACACTGTCGGAAAAGGCCGGACAAAGAAATACAAAGAATCTATTTTTCCTGTGTTGTCACTTATAGAAGACTTGAAAGCCGAAGGGCATCCTAATGACTATATTCGTGCTTTGCTTGCTTCGGAAGGTCATGATATTGTTGTTGAAGGGGAAACAAATGAGAATGCTCCAGTTTTGACACAATTAACTGAAGCATATAAAACTATCTTAACGAAAGTTGAAATGCTGGAATCGCAAAATGAAGATTTAGCACTTCAAAATGAAAAAATGGCAAATGCTATGCAGGCAATGGCTGAAGTAATGCGACAAACCGCGGCAACTACTGAAGAAAAAGCAGCAGAGCGTGAAAAACGACAACTTGAACGTGATCAAATGTTAATAGATACTATGCGACAGCTTCATGCTGACAAACAACAAGAACCGAAAGGCTTCCTCTCAAAACTATTTGGTAAATAAAAGAACCCCAACGAATTAATCGTTAGGGTTCTTTTATTTATATGGTCGGTCTCCATCTGCTAAAAGGGTTGTTATCATTTGATGATTTACATAATCTAAATGCTTTTGGCATAAAAAAACAATTCTAACACATTCTAAGCTAATTGGGGAGGGGAAAAAAATTTCCCCTCCCTAAAACTAAAAATCTCATATATGATGGACTCAATATCTACACTAATATGGCATCTGCGTAGCTAAAAATACTTGTTTTGATATATTTTACTAATTTTTTATTGAATTATAAGACTACTTAACGCTATAATTAAACTAACAAAAATGTCCGGAATAGAAAAAAGACTTCAACTGTTTAAGTAGTGCAGCAACACTCTTAAACCGTTCACCCTAATTACGGTAGGGAAAACACTTGTCGAAGTCTCTTGTTAATAGAGTTAGTTTTTCTATAAAATAAAACTTATGTTTTTATTTTATACGAAATTGACATCTATTTCAAGGGCTTAGTTCATCAAAATCAAGGCATTGTTTTCCTTTTTCCAGGGAAACAGTGTCTTTTTTGTGTTCCTTAAAGGAGAAGATGAACAAGTGACAAAAATATTAACCTGTTATTTAAAAGATGTAGACACCTTCAATGGACGGTTCAAATGGTTATGGACCAACAAATCTATACTACGTAAAAAGAAAGAAGAGTTTTTAGAAAATCTTCGTATCCACTTTAAACAACAACAATCTGCTATACATAAAGAATTTCCTAAAAGGAGAATGGAAATGCTCGATCACGTCATCTATAACCTAGTGGCTACAGGCATTCAAGCGATCCGTTCTGAAACACTTATGAAGAGATTTAACGTGTCCAAAAGTACGGTTTCTCGTTTTGTACGCTCATTAAAAGCAACACCTTTTATACTTGTGGCCCGATACATTAAAGAGGATGCAACAGGTACTCATCCTGACAGTTATGTATTTGTCCTTAAAAGTCATAAAAACTTTCAGCAAATTTGCGACGAAATCTTTTTTGCTCATGATACAACAGGTGTACAAACGCTTCAACAAGAAGAAATGACCACTCCTGTGACACGTCCTGTGACGTCTCCAGAAAGTGCTGAAAACATTGATACACCAAGCTTAGAGGCCGATAAATCGCCTGATGCCTTTAGTAACCTTGATTTACCTGTAAATCATATAAATAATCATTTAATGTCTGTTTCACAGGCCTTCACATACATCAAAGGTGTGCCTAAAAAAGTCAATCAAGTCTATGCAGGTAAATATGGACATCAACTACAAGACTTTTATGCTCGTATCCAAAATGCTTCAAAGGCAGTAAAAAAAGATACAGAGATTGAGATTAAAAAAGAGCAAGTACATGAAATTGCGTATACATCCATTGTGGGCTTAGATAAATATGTGCATGAAGCCAATCAACAAGGCAATCCGTTATCCCTGCGGGATATGTGTCGATTAATCTATCAAATTGCGAAAAATCAATTCTATGAATTAGCAAAGCCAAAGAATCAGGATTATTCATCAGTATACGCAAACCAACAAGAAGTTATACATAACGAAAGCAAAGAAACAAGATTGGCTACACCGAAACGGATTATCCGTAAGGAACTCGTTCCAAATTGGTTAAAAGCCGAACAGCAGCAAGACCAACCTAAACAAGAAACAGAGGTTACAGTGAATCAACAGCTTGAAATGATCC
Source organism: Priestia sp. AB (assembly GCF_028369225.1). Lineage (NCBI taxonomy): Bacteria > Bacillati > Bacillota > Bacilli > Caryophanales > Bacillaceae > Priestia > Priestia sp. AB. The sequence goes on along the minus strand of NZ_JAQMYN010000030.1, from coordinate 4,022 downwards.
AGTTGAAGCAAGATTTAGGACAAGAGCTGACACCAGAAGAAGAGAACTTACTGCAGGAGCATAGCTCCACGTATAGCTTGTTGGAGATAGCTCAGGTAAAACAAGACTTAGGACAAGCTTTAACGCCAGAGGAACAAGAGTGTTTGCATCACCATAACCAGTTAAAAGACACAGCTACCTAATCAAAAAAGTAGAAATCTCTTAGAAGCTGATGTTTTAATAGAATATGTTTATTTAGAACTGTGTTCTAAATAAACAATAACTACTAATCTACGCAGGAGGAGACTATTATGCCACATAAAATTACCTTAACCGGATCAGCCACAGGACCTTTACGAGAATATGATCGCTACGTTGCCTTTGATATGCGTGAAAAAGGGTCACCATCTGCGCCTAAAGGATTAAAGAAGAGTACCTTTATTTCGTATACGGTATTTGTTGCGAAGAAAGCCTTTAATAAAACCGGACTCACGAAGAAAAGCATCATGCATGAAAAAATCTTAATTCAAGGGGAACCAACGTTAGACATTCCTATTGATGAATGCCCTGGTGAAGTAGGGGTCATCTGTTTCCAGATTACCGTTCTCCCGAACAAAAATGATAAAGAGAAGAATCAGTCCGAAGAGAAAAAAGAACCTAAACAAGAGGTTTCTGCGTCTTCTGAGGACTCGCAGAACACGGAACCTAAAGAACAGGAAGAAGAGCAAGCACCTGTTTCTCAACCCGTAGCAAAAGAAGAGAAAAAAGAGGTAAAGCCTATTCAGCCAGAAGTACAACAAGCGCCTACAGAAGAGAAAAAGGCCGAGGAAAAAAAGACAACACTATCCAACCAGCCGAAGGGAACTCAGGATCTTTTGAACTTTGATGATATTATCGTTCCTGAAGAGTTTTTAAAGACACGCCCAAACCCTGAAAAAACGCAAAAGGTGATCGATTTTGTGAAGCGTACAGGACGCCTAGATGAGCCATTAACGATTGAAAAAGGATCCAATGTCTTAAAAGATGGTTACCGTCGTTATGTCGTGGCCAAAACGGTCAAAATGGATCAAGTTCCTGTTGTCTATGAATATCAAAAATAAGGGTGTAGGAGTCTACTAAATGAATAATAAACAAAAAGCGATTGAATATATTCAAAAGGCTTCTGATGAATTGGAAAAGCATCGGGAGTTTCTTGCAAATCTAGGCCTGAATGTATCCTTCTTGAATACGGCTGATAGAAAGTTAGATCAGGCCATCCATTGTCTTGTTCATTCAATCGAAGAGCCCGAGGATGACAATGACAAAGAAATTAAAGAAGTGTCCTTTCATGAAGGTGAAAAGGTTATTGTATTCAAAAACGGGGATATCAAAACGACTAAATATTTTAATCAAGCAGAGAATGTAGATAAAAATTAGATCATTTTGAGTAGGATTTAGATTGGTATATTAACGGCAAAATGACAAAACACCACATATGGTCCTCTTATTATTTGAAGGTTTTTACATATATACCTAGAATAGTTCTCTTGATAAGAGGAGGTGATCATATGTTGAGAGTCATAACCGCAGAAGCAGCATATACCACCGAAGAATTAGCTGATATACTTGGTTTGCCCATACCAACTATACGAAAATACAACTTCCATTTTGCCAAAATTGGTGTGCAATTCACTAAAAAAAACGGTAGATTAGCTTATACGAACGACGACGTTACCATCTTTCATGAACTAAAAAGAATTTATGCTCATCCCGAGATGACCTTAGAAAAAGCCGTTATAACTGTCGCAAAAAAATTCAACCTAGTACCAGACACTCCACCAAACATTTCAACTGAAAAGCAAACCCTTAGCTTAGAACCACGTGAGGTACAAATGAAAGAGATACAAAGCTATATCGATGCCAAGTTTGAGGAACACGAACGTCAATTAATCTCAATGGCTCGTGAAATTCGAGCGTTAAAAAAAGCACAACAACAAAAGAAGAGTTTTTATAAGTGGTTAAAAACCTTTTTTGAAAAATGATTTGCTAGAATATTGGTATCTCGTTATCTAATATTCACATAAAAAAACCTTTTTCCTCTGCCGAGAGGGAAAAGGTTTTTTGTGCAAAGTTCAATTGTAAAGAATATCAATAACAAAGACCGCCCAATATGTATCAGTGTATAAGGCGGTCTTAACTGTATTCATGCTATATGATTATGACCAAAATATCGACATTATTCTAAATCGAATTAATTAAAGTAACTAGGGAAGCTTCTTTTTTTAATTTATATCTTAGTTTATGCTGCTTATAGAATTTAGTTGCCTATTTTTTTAGGCTTTTACGAATAAATTTTTCAAAACACGTCAACCCTTTATACAAAGGAGGTTGTTATTGTGTCTGGTACAAACAGAAAAAGAAGCAAGTTAGGGAGATTCCTAGAGAAAAAAGGCTATAAGCAATCGGAGTTAAGTAAAACAGCCAACTTAAATAGAAATACAGTTGCTAAGATCTATAATGATTCAAGTTATATTCCATCAGGAACAACTATAAAAAAAGTAATGAAGGCACTAAAAAAGTTTGATCCGAGTTTAAAGGCAGAAGACTTTTTTGATATATAAAAAGAGAAGATTAACATTAACCTTCTCTTGATAGAACTAATATCTAATTCTTATTAAGCTAGAAAACTGTTTCCGTCTCAATTTAAATTACATTTTAGGTGCCTCCATGCCTATATGAGCCTATTCCTCTTTTAAGGCAGCTTTTTATGTTGTTCGTCATTACGTAAGGGAAATTTTAATTCCACCAGACGATGCCCGTGTTCTTGGCCTTACATCTTTTTGTTGTTTACCTGAACCTTTGTATTTCTCCATTAATTCATGAATAGTTGCTACTTGTATAATGCGAATATGTTTTGAAGAGATAGCATAACGAATTGGTGTAATCAAAATAACGGAAGGGAAGATAGGTGCCCGTTCTTCAGGTTGCCAGTGCAACGCTTTCCACTCATCCGAAAAGAAAAAATCCTCATAAAGATGGATTTTCTCCTGCATTTTCTGTTCAGAATACTGATTCCGTTGAATTTCAAACCAAAACGGAGAGCCTTTAAAAATACAAAAGAGGTCGGGTTCAATGCCTCCCTTTCGTCCAGTGGGCTTATCTTCAATAATGACCTGTTTAGGCATACCATATATACACATTTGTTTATAGATTTCCAAAATAGAAAGGAAATGTAGTATTTTTTGAGAGTTCTTTTTAATCTTCGCGTCTACGGGCAAGTAAACCGTCGGAGAATACTGCTGTGTGCGTTCAATGAGTCCTAATCGGTACAAACGCACCATGACACTATTACACGCATTTACAGGCGATTTCAGCTGTTTAAAGAATAGTTCTACTAATGAGTCGCGATCCACAGCCCGAAACTGATTGACAAACCCAATGATGTCTTTATCACGCTGAGATAACCGGAAACTCATCGCTGCTCCTCCTTCTCTAATAACCCAAAGATGGACTGTGATACCACTTCTAGTTCTGGTTCAGGATCTTTCACACGTGTTTTATATGGAGAAATTATTTCCTTACAAGCTCCTTCATCTAAGAAATAGGCTTGAAACTCTTTGACCTCATCAATTTTAATTTTCATACGACCCCTGGCAGCTGCATCAATTTCTTCTGCACCGAGTACTCCAGCTACTTTCGCATTCGTCGCATCGGCTTGCCTTCCAGAAATCCGCACCCTTAAATTAGCTTTTAACGCAGAGTTTAATAAATCAGCATCTGGACGCTGCATGGCAATAATCGTGTGAACACCTAGTGCACGACCTTGGCTGGCAAACTGTTGAATCATCTCTACAAGATCCGTTTCTCTCTTCACGATGGACATTTCATCAATTACCACAACGATACGAGGGAGCTTGAAAGGAAGCCTGCTGATGTGAGTCACGCCGTGCTCCAATAGTAAGTCGCCTCGCCGATACATTTCAGCCCGAAGTAAGGAAAAAGGTTTTCTCATATCTTTCGCTTCAAAACAAAGCGCATCAACGTGATCAATTCCATGAAATAAC